>DATGMS010000143.1:0-2533 GCA_035307285.1 Cyclobacteriaceae bacterium | reverse complement strand
TCAAGAGGAATGATCTCATTAGGAGCAATATTTCCAAGATTGACATTTGCTCCGATCAATTTGATAAACCAAACTTGTTGTTCCTTTTGGGGCGCCTCCCAGATAATCCTCTCTTCGGGAATTTTGGTAAGAATCTCCTCTACAAGGCCCTGTCTAACTTCGCCTGAGTCGCGGAAAAGCCCAACTGTACCACCTTCTCTGGCTTCTCCTATCACTTTCCATGCTCCGGCATCCAACTCCTTTTGCATCTGGTCGATCCATTTGTAGGGCGGAATAATCTTGGCGGCATCTTTGGAACCCACCTCGGAAAGAACGGTTACATCTTTTGACAGGATTTGGATGTATTCACATTTCTTTTGATGATCCAACGTGATGGATCCGTCGGAAACTTCCGCAAAAAGCAGCTCGTATTTATCAAGAAGCCTTCGATAGTCATCAAACTGATTTCTAATGATAAAAGCCTCGAAAAGTGTTCCCCCCAAATAAACAGGGATACCAGCATCCCGGTACAATTGAAGTTTCTTATCAAAATTTTTGGTTACATATGATGTTGCCCAGCCGAGCTTGACAATGTCAACGAAATCGCCACATGCCTCTATGAAATCTTCTACTTCTCTTGAACTCAATCCCTTATCCATGGCCATGGTATATCCGGAAGTTCGAGGTTTTTCTGTACGTACAGGAATGCTATTAAGCACGTAATTCATTCTATAAAATTTAGATATGTAGTTTTAAAGGTCAATTATTGGGTAAACCGTCTTTGTACTGACTTATGATTCTAAATATGGCTGTCTGATGTTTGATTTCCGGCATCAGCTCATACAAAATCACATGCTTTTCAAAATCCAAAGTTAATGCATTTTCCAAAAATGGAAAGGCTTCTTTGTATTTCCCAGTTTTAATTAAGTAAACTACCTGTCTATAATAAAGCTCCGATTCTTCCGGAAGCTCCTCGATTCCCTCTTTGATTACGTCAATAGCTTCTTCAAATCTGTTTTGGTCAAAATAAATAATAGAAAGATTGACATAGGTTTCCAAGATACCCGGTTCTAGATTGATTGCCTCCTCGTAAGCCTCAGAACTTGCATGCAAATTTCCCAAATTGTATTCCGCTTCAGCAAGCCCCACCCAATAATTGGCATTTTCAGCGGTTAGGTTAAGTGCCTTTTTGAAGTAATGGATAGCTTCAAAATACTTGTTCCTTTTTAACATGCACATACCAAGGCCAAACCATGCATCATCATATTCTGGATCAAGCTTGGCCGATTTTTTAAAATACTTAAATGCCATATCGATCTGGTTGAGCTTCTCATAGGAAGCTGCCAGATAACAGGCATTTTCAGCATTTATACCTTCGCAGTTAATCGTATTTTGGTACGCCTCCAACGCCTGTTCATATTTGAAAGTGTTCATCAGCGCATTGCCCATATTGAAATAAGCAGAGGCAAAAGAATCATCAATCAACAAGGCATAGTCATAGGCCTGAATTGCCTCTTCAAACCTTCCCAATCTATTGTACACTACTCCCATGTTGTACCAAGCTCCCGAACTATAGGGATCTTGGTCAATGAACTCCTGATAGAATTCCAAAATTTCATCAAAAGAACCATCTTCTTCTGTAATGAGCGCCAGCTGGAAAAGGGCATCCTCGTGGTTGATCTTCAACTTGACAGCCTCTTTATAATGGGCTATAGCTTTTTCCGTATTGTTTTCGGCGCGATAGAAATTGCCTAAGGAATAGTGAATTTCTGCTTTGTCTTCAGCTAAGGGCATGAAATTTTCCAAAATCTCTATGGCTCCCTTAGTGTTTCCTGACATCAACATCGCATTGGACAAGGCCAAAATGATCTCCTCATTGTTGGGCGAAAGGTTGTTGATGTTTTCTAAAAGATCAAGCCCCTCTTCAAGCTCATCATTAAAGATCAGGGACTGCGCCATCAATAATTTTATCTCTATCGAAAAGGGAAATTTCTCCAGGGCAATCTTACTTGCTTTATAGGCTTTTTTGAACTTCTGTCCTTCGAAGTAAAACCTGATAATGTCCTCCAGTTCTTCTTCTTCAAAGTAAAGATCGAGATTGGATTTAAGGGAATTTTCAAATCTCTGGACCAACTCTTTTTCCTCCTCCCAATTATTTTCGAAATCTCCAATCATCGGATTCATTATTTAAGTCAATTAAGGTATCAACTTTTGATACCTAAAGCAATTACTTCAGTCGTGTCGTTTGGCTTTCCCACATTGCGCTGCCTGCTTACCGACAGGACAGCGTGAGATTTCCACCGTCTATCGACTAACTTAACACTAGTTACTTCTTCAATAAAAGATAAACAAGTATTTCAGCAGAAACTATCTAAAATTATATTGAGTTCCCTTTCGCCCACTCCAATGTATCTTTCAAAGCATTATATTCAAACTGCGCTGCTTGGGTGGCTTTTAGGTTGCCAAAGGTTATTGACTGTTGGGACAGCCGGGCGGTCTGCTCATTGAGCGGGGATTTCTGAACCTTAAAAACGCTGATTGCCCGCATCCATAG
>DATGMS010000142.1:0-2230 GCA_035307285.1 Cyclobacteriaceae bacterium | reverse complement strand
CTATCCCTCTCCTCGAGTAGATCCGGACGAAGTTGGCCGTCCTCGGTGAAGCCCATCATAATTAATGGCGGGCCCATAGGGAGTTCAAGATCCCGATCGGTATGCCATGTATGGATCGTTTTGCCATAAGTCGAGATAAGTTTTTCCATTAATCGGTGTTCTACTTGGTCAGGGATACCGGGGGCGATAAGGGTGCCTGACTTTACCTCGTAATGATGAGAGTGCCAAAGCTTCTTTTCCTCGTCCGGCAGTTGCTTGAACAAACGTTCCGAGACGATGTATTCTATCCCCATAATTTTGGCATCATCACCATTGCCGTCAAAGATGATGGCTTGGTGCACATCTTCGTTAAGTTGTGTGACAAAATGATGTGCTTCCATTTGCCCCTCCATATTTCCGCTGTAAAAATGAAAGCCGTCTAAATACATGTTTAGCTTTTTCAATGGAGATTTATCTTGAAGCACATCTGCGCCCACTCCCAATATTTTCGATTCCGTTGTTTTTTCTTCCCCGGGAGCTTCTACATTAGAGGGGCTGTTGTTTCCCCCACATCCCGAAAATAAGGTTATTACCGATAAACCTACGTATAGCAGTGAATATGTTGCTTTCTGGCTCATAACGTTAAGCTTGGTGGTTCTCTTCAATGATGGCCATAATCATTTTGATATCGATTTCTTTTTCCCGGTTAAAATTTTCCTCAAGAAGCACCCTGATCTCCAACATTTTGAGTTTAGTAGCCAAAGAGAACAGCCATTCGTATGCAGCTTGATTGTAGTGGGAGATCTTCATTACCAAATTACCAATCGCAAAGTCATTGATAATGTTTTTGCCCATCATTGTCAACCTTTGGCACTCCTCGAGCATAATGTCCGTAATCCGGTTATTTTTACCCGAAATAGGTAAATCTAACAACACGAATACCTGCTGAAGATTTTCTACCTGATCACCTTTATTACGTTGGTATTGAGCAATAATTTTCTTCGTAGATGCTGTAATGACAGCCTCTTGCAGTGTAACCAGCTCCTCCAGGAGACGCATTTCTCCCTGATAAAGCTCCATCAGCTTCGTCATAAATAGCTCGTGTAGCTTTGACGTATTCAATTCCTTTATCCCCTTAGGGGAGGGGTGATCTTCAAATATCATGTGCGGCAGTAATGCGTTTAGTATTCAGCTGTAAGGGATTCAGGATCAAAAGCTACATCCTGTTGCTCCTGCGGGATCTCGACATCAAATTCGACATCATTTTTTACTTGTTCGTTTTCGCGCTTTTTATGTTCTGCGATGAAGGTGATTGTTCGTTCCATGGCAATGGATATTTATATGCTTAAATCCAGTAAAAAAACCTTAATTGATATCATCTAGTTTATCGGGATCTTCCACTTCCGGCCCCGGTTCATCCCCAGGCATTTCTTGCTCTCCAGGATGGGGTATATCGCGTTGCGGAAAATCCCTTCCCGGGTCAATTTCCCTCTCATCAGGCCGTGGTATCCCAGTTTCTCCAGGTTGCTCGATTTCGGGGGGAGTTATAGGAAGAGGCTCGTCAGGCTGAGATGCGTTTAGTTTTTCAAGGCCTACGGAATTACGGGAGCCGTTTAAATGCTGATCTTCGGCGTGATAATTCGCTTTAGGTTCCTTAGATACTCTTTTCCTTCTTCCCTTAGCGGGGTGGTACACAGGCAGAGTAGATGCATAATGATCTTTGGCGAGTTTGCTTTCGATTTCTTGAAAGATGGCGGGTGATTTATTCATGATTAACGTGCTTAGTGGATAGTGGTATAGCTTGTTATTTAACTAAAAACAGTCCAAATTTTAAACTAATCTTACCAAAAGCAGGCTATTCTGAAATCAATGAAATTTTAGACCAATATGCGGTCTTTCCACGCTTAAACTTTCTAATAATTAAATCAAATAATCTCACGAAGAAATTATACAAGACTTAACGAGTTGCCATTGTACCAAATACTAAACATAATGTTGACTTCCCTCAACATCGATCTGCGAAGGAAGGATTAAGAGCTGGAATTTTTGTCTCCCTCTAGGAAAAGACCGGGATGATCATTCCCATCTCCTCTGTCATCCTCGTTTTTATTGATAAAGAGCGTCCTGGTCGGATATGCGATTTCAATACCTCTCTTCTCAAATTCTTCATAAATAGCCAGATTAATGTTCTGATGGATATCCATGAAAAGGTTGTACTGACCGGACTCTACGTAGTACACCACCTCGAAGT
>DATGMS010000141.1:0-6351 GCA_035307285.1 Cyclobacteriaceae bacterium | reverse complement strand
TGAGTTCTTTTCGGAATAAGTGGTGGTATAAAAGGAGATCGCGGACACTAACATCAAAGGTATAAACAGCTCGTAGCCGCCAGTAACTTCGGCTATCAGGAAGATCGCCGATAGTGGCGCATATTGCACTCCACTCATCACTCCACACATAGCCACCAAGGTAAAATGCGCCAACGGGATCGGAATGTACCAACCCAACACATTGTTAACAAAGGCAAACAAAAAGCCCGCAACGCCACCGATGAACAAGGAAGGGGCGAACAAACCGCCACTCCCCCCACTCCCGATAGTCAGCGAAGAGGCAATAGGCTTTACCAATATGATCAGGGCCAAAAAAGCAATTAAAAAGTAAGGATCGTCATTTTCAGAGAAGAAAAGACTGTTATTCAATAATTGTAGAGGCTTTCCGTCAATCAAAGATTGAAGAGCGGTGTAACCTTCTCCATAAATCGGTGGGAAAACAAAGATTAATAATCCCAAAGCACCTCCTCCATAAAGAATTCTCAGCCATGGATTTTTTTGTCGATGAATATGCTTTTCGGTCAACATCAATGACCTAATCGTATAAATCGATACCACCCCTGTGAATACACCTAATAAAATATACATCGGCGTATGCGCTGCAATAAAATGATCTTGTAGAGTAAAGGTGAACATTACATCCTTTCCCAGCAGTACCATCGAAGTAAGTGAGCCCGCCACCGAAGCAATCAACAAAGGGACAAAAGCCCCCACGCTAACCTCCATCAAAATCACTTCCACAGCAAACAGCACAGCCCCGATGGGCGCTCCAAAGATAGCGGAAACTGCCCCTGCTGTGCCGCAGCCGATCAACAAAGTACGCTTTTTTGCATTCAAATGCATCAGCAATCCGACGTTGGAACCTATAGCTGACCCCGTTACCACCATAGGAGCTTCCAAACCGACCGATCCTCCGAAACCTACTGTAATGGCGGAGGTGACCGCCCGGCTGTACATATGCATCTTAGGAAGAATACTCCCCTTCTTGGATATGCTATAGAGCAGATCGGGTATACCGTGGCCTCCGAAATCCCTAAAAAGATATTTGGCGACACTATAGGTCAACAGAAGTCCGATGAGAGGTAAGAAGATATAGAGGATATTGGCGTACTTGATATCCGCTCCTTCAACAAAAAAATTCTGTATATGATGAACGGTAATCTTCAATATCACTGCGGCCAATCCGGCAACAATCCCGATGATCCCACTTAGGATCAAAATAAAAGTTTTTGTTCTGAGGTGTTTCAGCCTCCATATTAAAAACCTGTCGATTAATCGTACATGTGCCAATTGCTACAGCTTGTCTTCTATTTGTTACTGACTTTATTAAGGGTGATGATTCTTCTTGATCTCCTATTCGGATCTTTTTGCCTCGTTCCAGATAAGATCCATTTCCGCAAGGGTCAAATCTTCTAGATTTTTACCCTGATCTTTTACGGCCTGTTCCAAGAATTGGAAGCGCCGGATAAACTTCTTATTGGTTTTCTCCAGAGCTTCCTCAGGGTTGATGTCTATAAAGCGTGCGTAGTTGATTAAAGAAAAGAGAAGGTCGCCGAATTCGGAACTGGCTTTCTCCTTGTCCAGATCTTCCTCTTTCAACGCGTTGAATTCTTCCTTAAACTCTTGCATCTCCTCTTCCACCTTGTCCCAGACCTGATGCTTTTCCTCCCAATCAAAGCCTGCACCCCTTGCCTTTTCCTGGATACGCATCGCCTTAATCATGGCCGGCAAAGAACGGGGCACGCCGCCTAGCACCGTTTTGTTCCCCTTCTCTGTCAATTTGATTTTTTCCCAATTCTTCTTTACCGTCTCTTCGTCCTGGGCATCGGTATCTCCATAGATATGGGGGTGCCTTCTGATCAATTTTTCACAAAGGCTATTAATCACAGACGTAACATCGAAGGCATTCTTTTCAGAACCGATTTTCGCATAAAAAACAATGTGCAAAAGAATATCTCCAAGTTCCTTTTTGACTTCTGCCAGGTCTTGGTCCAGTATGGCGTCAGAGAGTTCGAAAGTCTCTTCGATGGTCAGATGCCTCAGGCTTTCAATGGTTTGTTTACGGTCCCAGGGACATTTTTCACGCAGTTCATCCATGATGGTCAGTAAGCGGTCAAATGATTTCAGCTGGGCATCCCGGTTGGACAATTCAAACATAGAATAGGGGAAACTATAATTAAAGTGCAGACGTTTTGAAAGTATTACGTAAATTTGAGCAAATAAATTCGATATGACAACTCTATATTTGACTTTAGGTTTTATGGCCTTGTTTTTCATCTTAATGTCAGTCAGGCTGATATTTCTGAAAGATGGGCAATTCAAAGGTACCTGCGCTTCACAGAATCCATATTTAAACAAAGAGGGAGGGACATGCGGCTACTGTGGCAAAACCGTCGACTCCGACTCATCCTGTGGAAACCCAGATAATGAAGTGGACAAAGTGATGGCTCAATTTAAATAAGACCTTCTCAAGTATCAAGTTGATTATTCCCAATTTTTATTCTAACCTACTTTTACGTGGCATTAATTAAATCAATTTCCGGCATTCGGGGAACAATTGGGGGAACCGTAGGTGAAGGCCTGACTCCTGTGGATATAGTGAGATTTTCGGCAGCATATGGCTCATGGGTTTTGGAAAGATTTCAGAATCCTAAAGTCATCATCGGACGAGATGCAAGAATTTCCGGCGAAATGGTCTCCAGATTGGTGGCATCGACCCTCCAGGGGCTCGGTATTGACGTTTTGGATCTAGGCCTCAGTACCACTCCTACCGTGGAACTTGCTGTAGCTATGGAAAAGGCAGGTGGAGGCATCATTATCACCGCCAGCCATAATCCCATACAATGGAATGCCTTGAAGCTGCTGAACAATAAAGGTGAGTTTATTTCCGACCTAGAAGGAAAAGACATCCTTGATAGAGCAGAAAATGACCTCTATAAATTTGCAGAAACCAAGAAGCTGGGCAGTTATACCCTCAATGACGACTACATTGACCGCCATATCCAGCATGTGCTGGAGTTGAAATTAGTGGATAAAGAAGCCATTGCAGCAAGGAATTTTAAAGTAGTCATCGATTGCGTCAATTCAACCGGCGGCATAGCTATACCTCGGTTGCTCAGGGCACTGGGCGTAACAGAGATAGAGGAAATGTATTGTACTCCCGATGGGTATTTCCCCCACAATCCAGAACCTCTACCAGAAAATCTCCGTGACATTTCAGGCAAACTGGAAAACGGCAAATATGACCTGGGAATTGTGGTAGACCCGGATGTAGACAGACTGGCTTTCCTAAATGAAGACGGAACGTTCTTTGGGGAAGAATACACCTTGGTAGCGGTAGCAGACTATGTTCTTGCCAACACGCCCGGCAACACAGTATCCAATCTAAGCTCTACCCGTGCATTAAGAGATGTAACTGAAAAAAGAGGAGGCACCTATAACGCTGCCGCTGTGGGTGAAGTCAACGTAGTAGAGAAGATGAAGGAAACGGATGCGGTAATTGGAGGTGAAGGAAATGGGGGAATTATTTATCCCGAATCCCACTACGGCAGGGATGCTCTCGTAGGTATAGGCTTATTTCTTACGCACTTGGCCAAGTTCGGCAAATCATGCAGCCGTTTAAGAGCCTCCTATCCCAACTACTACATTTCCAAGAATAAAATCGAGCTGACCCATGAGATCAACGTCGATACCATCTTGGAAAAAATAAGACAAAAATACAGCAAGCACCCGATCAATGACATTGATGGGATCAAGATCGAATTCGAAAAGGAATGGGTTCATCTGAGGAAGTCTAATACTGAGCCCATCATCCGCATCTATTCCGAATCTTCGACACAGGCCACTGCAGAGCATCTGGCTAAGAAAATCATGCTTGATATCAAAGAAGTTATTTCCACGGGAAATTAATCCCGAGAATCTATATGAGAATTTATTTTGACAATGCCGCCACCACTGCCCTAGACGAACGTGTATTGGAAGCAATGCTACCTTACATGAGAGGAAACTACGGCAATCCTTCCTCTGTACATTCACAGGGAAGAGAGGTAAGGACGGCTATAGAAAAATCCCGAAAGAAAGTTGCAGAATTGTTGAACGCGAATCCTTCGGAGATATTTTTCACCTCTGGAGGAACTGAAGCTGATAATACGGCCCTTTTCTGCGGGATAGAAAGCCATGACATTCAACATGCCATCACTACTCCTCTAGAACACCATGCAGTGTTGCACCCTTTGGAAGCATGTGAAAAGAAAGGACAAATCCGTTTGAACTTTGTGGAGGTGGATGAGAAGGGTAGAATCAATTTGGCGCATCTGCAGGAACTTTTGGAAAAGCATCCAAAATCCCTGGTCTCTATCATGCATGCCAACAACGAGATCGGTAATATCAACGATATCGAAACGATTGGGCACCTTTGTAGGGAGCATGGCGCTTTCTATCACTCCGATACGGTGCAGACCGTAGGCCACTATGTACATGATCTCTACAACCTGCCAGTGAATGCTATCGCCGGTGCCGGCCATAAATTCCACGGGCCCAAAGGCTCAGGGTTTCTATTTGTGAAGAAAGACAAAAAAATCCATCCCCTTATTTTAGGTGGAGCACAGGAAAGAAATATGAGGGGCGGAACCGAAAATGTCTACGGTATTGTGGGAATCGCCAAGGCCTTGGAAATTGCCTATGAAGAGATGTCTAGCCACCGGATACATGTGGAAATGCTGAAAACACACTTCATCGAATTGCTTAAAAATAATATTCCTGGAGTAGAATTCAACGGTTTGTCCTCCGACTTGGACAATAGCTTATACACTGTACTGAATGTTAGCTTACCTCCCTCAGAAGACAATCGCGGGATGGTGCTTTTTAATCTGGACCTTCAAGGAATTGCAGCATCTGGAGGCTCGGCGTGCAGCAGCGGAGCTACGGTCGGCTCCCATGTACTACGGGCCATCAACCACGATGCTGAAAGGGACTCGGTAAGGTTTTCCTTTAGCAGGTTCAACACCCTTGATGAAGTTGATTATACTGTAGAAAAGTTAGCCGAACTCTATGTGGGGGTTCAGCATTAGAAAGCCATAGCTATTAAAAAGGAATATTTTCTGGAACAATAAAAGGTATAAAGTTACAAATTCCGACTATATAATAATTTGGGCGTTAAGAAGTTTGAAAAAACGATTCTTAACGCCCTTACTTTTTTTAAATTGATTAACAGCAGCAAATTTTGCTATAAATGCTGCTCCTTTTTAAGGTGAAAAAATTCCCCACTATAAAATATCACCTCCGGATAGCCCAAAGACTCCTTCTATTGGTATTATAACCAACTACCCAAGCCACGCATTGGATTTTAGGAGTCTTTACTGTCGGTCCTTACGCTATTTTATTTGAAATGAAAAAAAGAATTACTTCCTGTATTATCCTCTTATCCTTCGCCTTCTTTTCTTGCGATCCTACCCAAAAAGGCATTGCTAGCACCTCTCCCCAAGCAGACGATCTCTTTTCACAGGACTATAGCATCAAATATTATTTTAACCAAGAAGTAATACCAAAAAAGGTCCTCGAAGACAGAAACGGAACCATACAGATTTTGTCAGCGGATGGATTGTACCGAACTCATGCAGGTCTTTTTTTATTCCCAGGTGAATTGATTTCGGACCGGACTTACCTTCCCATGGCCGACAAAGATCTATCTGGCTTAAGTATGTTTCAGGATCAGTTTCTGTACGTCGATGATGAGGCCGTATTTGGAAATGCCTGGGCAGGCTCACTGTTCATTAAACATCAATTAGACCGTCCTTCCCTACTGGCGGGCGGCCACAACTTTGATTTCTTGGTTTCTGATGGCGCCTCTATGGAGTATCTGGTGGAGGGGCAGTCCCAGTGGAAGGGAGATCTTGGAGGGGAAGAGATTTTGGAAATAATATATGTACCTGTCTCAAGAGGCTTTTTGGTACTAACTCCTGCTGCTTTACATTTCTTCTCTTCCGAAGATAAGACGACCAAAAAAGTGTATTCGGGTCAAGGATTGACCAGTTTCGAAGTTTTGGGCAGGGACGGGAGGATCGTGATCGGAACTAACCACGGATATCAGGAACTAGATGGAGTTTCTTTTCAGCCACTAAAGGAAATCAACAACAAGTTGCCGTGGCCTAGTATAACAGTGGTGAAGGAAATTGACGGACAGACCTGGTTTGGGTCCGAAAGAGGCGCTTTTAAACTAAACGAAGATGGGAGGTTTGATTATTATTACGGAGAAAGATGGTTGACGGGTGAGAAAGTCCTCGACATTGCCGAGGGAAGCGGGAAAACTGTGCTACTGTTGACAGAAGGCGG
>DATGMS010000140.1:0-3118 GCA_035307285.1 Cyclobacteriaceae bacterium | reverse complement strand
TATACATAAAAAAGGTGTTCCAGAGAAAGCTGGACAAGAATACGCCTATGGAAAAGATAAACACCGCCGAGTAGGGCGTCATCAATCCTTCTTGTGGGTTTGCAAAATCAGTTGCTACCGAATCGGCCACAAACCTGAAATAAAAACCCATAAGAACTCCGGCAATGACAGATATCCACAGGCCTTTTGAAGAGACAGCACCTCCGTTGGATAAACGTCGATAGGCCTTGGCATCTAAAACGATGGCAATGGTCACCAAAGTGACTCCACCAAACAATAGAACCGGATCCCCCACAGGAAAAGCAACATAATTGACGAGCACCCCCACAACAAGCGCAATTCCTATCCCGACTGGAAAGGCAACGGCCATCCCTGCTATGTCAATAGCAGCTACCAATAACAGATTGGCTAAATTAAAGACAACTCCACCTAGGAATGCAGACCATAGCGCCCCAGAACTTGCCTGCCCCATGTCTTCGAAAAAGCTTCTCCCCTCTTCGCCAGAACTTCCAATAGTTACGCCTAATAAAAAGGATATTAACATAATACCCAAAGTGTAGTCCCAGTAAAACAATTGGGACGGCCAGCTTTTTGTCGCCATTTTCTGGGTATTGGCCCAGGAGCCCCAGCACAACATGGTGATAAACAACAGAACAACGGCTACGGTATAGGATTCTATAATTAGCATAGATGGGTTTATTAAAGCTTGAAAGAATGCATAACACGGTATCAATGGAACATCTACTCAGGTAGGCGAACCGCTAGTTTTACTTATTGAGTTCTTGGATTTTTCTAAACATATCACCAAAAATCTTATCCCGATGAAGATAGGTTACCTGGCGAATGAAATGTCTTGAATGGTCAAAACTGTAGGTCAACTGATCAGTTAAAATGGGTGAATGTCTTATTTCAGTTTTGAACCAGTCGGGATTGGTCACGTAAGCTATCACAGCAATATCCCATATGATCTTGGAGTAAGCGTAATGGTCATGATGATAGTCCTTAAATATCTCAATCAAATAGTCACCTATTGCCCCTTGCCCCATAAGGTATGTTTCGAGTTCGGGTATAGTGGTGAGGAGATGGGAAGTAACAGGCTCCGTGGGAATCTGGATAAGCGGAACTCCCGAATCAAAAAGCAATTGTGAGGACAGGATGTCCTGTTGGAGGTTAAATTCTCGGGCTGTATCCCAATTCGGACCTTTTCCCCCTAACCAAACAACGACTATTTTACTAATTATTTCCGGCTCCATCAGTATTGCAGAGGCCACATTGGTAGGGGCTCCTAAGGCAAGAACATATAAAGGCTCCTCAGAAGCCATGGCCCGCTTCACCAAATCCCTAGCTGCATCACTTTCCAAGGGCTGATTATAGCCTTGTAGAAAACCTTCGGATCCGCGGTAAACGAGGCCCTGATGATCCATTCCCATTTTGCCCATTAGACGGAGGATTTCTTCATAGCTTTTTTCCATACCATCTGCCGCTCCTTCAGAGCGGTTATTGTGATAGGGAGCAGCATAAATGGCCTTTACTTCCATTTGCTCCGGTGAAAGAAGGGCATAAACAACCGCAAATTGATCATCAACCTCGTTATAGGTATCAGTATCAATCACTACATTGATTTTCTTTTGGTTGGGCTTCAACCGCTGCAACATGATTTCCTCCGACAGCTTTGCAAACTCCTGTGGATAGGCGGAAGTAACACTGATCAGCAGAGTTAAAGTACAAGTAAACCAGACCTTGAAGGACATACTACCTTTCTTTACGGGAACGGGGGTGCCCATGGGACAATTAATTTTGCCTCCCCTTTTATTTGATATTTTGCTGTTGATCATTCTATCGTTCTTTTAAACTTATTCTCCAAAGCCAGGTTGATAAATACCGATCATTAGCGCGTCTATGACCTTGGCTACCTCCCCTGGATTCATTTTTTCTACCAAATATCCATGGTTGCTTTCCTTCCCGTCAACCCATTTGTTGCTGCCGTCTTCTTCCACCCTCACAAAGCCTTCATTATTGACATCCCAATAGTCACCGGAAGGGGAAATGGCATAGAGAATAGATGCCTGATCCCAGCTAGGCCTTCCGGCAAAATTGTTATACAATTGGTACGCACGCCATACGGGACTTTTGGTGGAGATGGCTTTTTTCAAATAATCCGCACCTGTAATGATGCTGTTGCCAATCTCCCATCCGGCAAAAACCACCTCACCGGGCCAGCTTTTGACCGCTATTCTTGTCGACTCTGGGTCAGGACGATAAAAATTGGCCTCCTTTCCTTCCGGAAAAGTCCCTCCCATGCAAGACCATAGCTTTACCTTCTTTTGGATCAACTCCATCCCTGTTAATTCACTGTGTTGATCAGGCTTAGATTCCATAAGCTTCCTGATATTTGTCAAATGTCCTATAGAAATGATCACCACGCTGGAGTCTGGCTGCATGGATAATAGCCGCCGATAAAGTCCCGTCGCATCTTCCGCGTCATCGTAGGAAGCAAGATTATGTTCAAACTCAGCACTTATTTGCTTGGTGTACTTTGAAAACTCACTTAATTTGATGCCTTTTTCTACACCTATAGGGATGTCGGGTCTGCCAAAATAATGGTTGAGAGCATCTGTGCATGAGGGGGCGTGTTTATCATCACTGGTCACTATCATCCCCAATATTTCTATTACCTGGTGATCCGCCAAGGTATGGAGCATAGCAACTGCACCTACATCATCCACATCGGAGTCGATATCCGTATCCAATATCACCTTTAGCGGGGACTGCGCTAGGGAAGCCAAAGAAATAATACATAATCCTCCAATTAATAGCCCTATTTTTTGTCTCATATATAAGATGTTTTTCAGATTTAATATCTTGATAAGTGGAGCAGACGGGAAGATTTTGAAACTGTTGACTCCTCCGTCTTTCACAAATTATTATTTGATCTTTTTTGCACGGATGGATTGCACCATTAGGTCATCGAATACCCTGGCCACCTGCTCAGGGTCTATCCCTTCTTTTAGGTCGTTAATATAAGTATGTCGTGGGTCATCCGGCTGTAGCCGCCACATCAGTGTTCCGTCCTCGAAAATATGGTTATAACCCACCGTGTTCAAAACAAAGAACTCTT
>DATGMS010000139.1:0-15156 GCA_035307285.1 Cyclobacteriaceae bacterium | reverse complement strand
TTTTTTGATTTATGATTTATCCAATTTTACTTATTGGCATCACCTTCCATTTTTTCCTTCAAAGCAGATAGCGCATCCAGGTCACCTAAAGTTGACTTTTCTGCACTGCTGTTGTCAGTCGTAGTGGTGGAGCTTTTCTTGGCTCCGCCAGTAGATTTCTTAGCAGCTTTTGCCGAAGTATCTTCCCTGAAGGTAGCTGTATGGGATAGGACAATTCTCTTATCATCTTTGGAGAATTCAGTAACCTTGAAATCGAGGGCTTCGCCTACTTCCACAAGTGTTCCATCTTCTTTTTCCAAATTTTTGATAGTCGCAAAACCTTCCAAGCCATAAGGAAGTTCCAAAACTGCACCTTTGTCGTTTTTGGAAACTACAGTACATTTATGAACAGATCCTGTAGGGAAGATGCTTTCGAAAGTATCCCAAGGGTTTTCTTCCAATTGCTTATGGCCTAGGGCCAATCTTCTGTTGTCTACATCCAGTTCCAATACGATAACATCCAATTCATCGCCTACCTTTACATATTCAGATGGATGTTTGATTTTCTTGGTCCAAGACAAGTCAGACACGTGAACCAATCCGTCGATACCCTCTTCCAGTTCAAGGAAAAGACCGAAGTTGGTCAGGTTTCTCACCACTCCTTTATGCTTGGTCCCTACAGAATATTTGGTACCCATATCCTGCTTAGTCCATGGATCCTCTGTAAGTTGCTTGATACCTAAAGACATTTTTCTGTCTTCTTTGTCCAGGGTCAAAACAACCGCTTCGATCTCATTACCAACTTTAACGAAGTCGGCTGGGTTTCTTAGATGCTGTGACCAAGACATTTCCGAAACGTGGATCAAACCTTCTACGCCTGGAGCCAATTCTAGGAAAGCACCATAATCCGCCACGTTCACTATTTTGCCCTTCACTCTAGAACCTATTTCCAAACCTGCAGACAGGGAATCCCAAGGATGCGCAGTCAACTGCTTCATGCCCAAAGAAATCCTTTTCTTGTCATCATCAAAATCAAGCACAACGATTTGGACTTTGTCGTCCAAGTTAAGCACTTCTTCTGGATGGTTGATCCTGCCCCATGAAATGTCCGTAATGTGAAGTAGTCCATCCACACCGCCCAAGTCGATGAATACACCGAAGTTGGTCATGTTTTTGATGACACCTTCCAAAACTTGTCCTTTCTCAAGGTTGTTCAGTATCTCTGCTCTTTGTTTTTCAAGATCCTTCTCGATCAAGACTTTATGGGAAACCACCACGTTATCATTGGCATGGTTGATCTTCACCACTTTCACTTCCATCTTCTTGCCAACATAAATATCAAAATCCCTGATGGGCTTAACATCTATTTGAGAACCCGGAAGGAAGGCCTCTACACTATAAATATCCACGATCAAACCACCTTTGGTTCTTCTTTTTACAAGACCTTCGATGACGCTGTCGTTTTCCAACGCATCTTCAATATCAGTCCATGCACGGACCATCTTGGCTTTCTTCCTGGATAGTACCAGCTGACCAAGTGAGTTTTCCTGCTCTTCGATGAAAAGTTCTACTTCATCCCCGATTTTCAGATCTGGAAGATCACGGAATTCCGTCCTTGGCACCAACCCATCAGATTTGAAACCGATATTGATAATCACATCTTTGTCATTGATACCTACTACAGTACCTTTAATGACTTCCTTTTCAGTGATTTCGTTTAGGGTGTTGTCGTAGAGCTTTTCCATTTCAGCTCTCTCAGCTTTGGAATAGCCTTCTCCAAAACCCTTGATTTCAAACTTCTCCCAATTAAATTCTTCGTGCTTTGACATAAATTATCGACCCTGATTATCAACAGTCCTAGGGCCTTCAGACTGAAGCTTTAGTTAAATGAAAATCTGTCATGGATATTCCCGACAGACCCGTTCGATCGAACGGACTGCAAATGTACGAATAAATTTAAAATGAGGATAGAAAGAAGACCAAAAACTTACAGGCTCAGTGAATTAAGGCTTTGATAACCGTGCAATGGGGGTCCTTCCGCCTTTTGTCCTTTCCTGAATCTCCACCAAAACCTCAGCATCCAAAGGAAGGAAGACATCCACTCTAGAACCGAATTTAATAAAGCCAAACTCTCCTCCGCTTACAACCGGATCCCCCTCCTTGACGTACCATTTAATTCTTCTTGCTACAGCGCCTGCGATTTGCCTCACCAGAATTCTTGTTCCTTGGGGTTCAGTCACCACCAAGGTGGTGCGTTCATTTTCCAAACTCGACTTTGGATGCCAAGCAACAAGGTATTTACCCGGGTGATACTTAAAATACTCTATGACCCCACTAATAGGGGAACGGTTGATGTGAACATTTACGGGCGACATAAATATGGATATTTGTCTTCTCCTTTCTTTGAGGTATTCCTCCTCCATAGTTTCCTCTATCACCACCACCTTGCCATCTGCGGGGGCATAGACCAGGTTTTCGTCGGTAGGCATTACGATGGAAGGGTTCCTGAAAAATTGCAATACCAATAGATAAATAACCACACTGAAAAGTATGACTACGTTTAACAGTATCCGATACTCCGGTACAAGTTGATGAAGAACAATGCTAAAAGCAACCAGTCCCATCAACATCCAAAACAATAACTTCTGTCCTTCTTTATGTATTTTCATTTGTTCCCGCTAGGCAAATTGTCTTCTATCGCATTAACGCCTCGAATATTAATAATGTTTAAAATTCTACCTTCTAATTACTTACTGAACCGTGAAGCAGGATTTAATATCCGCCCCGGAAAGTATACGTCTGGGCCACTTTATCGATTGCTATAATGTAGGCAGCAATTCTTAGGGGCACCTCGTACTTTATTGAAGCTTGGTATACATTGTCAAACGCCTCCTTCATGATCCTGTCCGACCGCCGGTTCACTCTCTCTGCCGTCCATTTGTAGCCTTGTCGGTTTTGCACCCATTCAAAATACGATACAGTCACCCCTCCTGCGTTGGCCAAAATATCGGGCACAGCCATTATTCCCCTTTCGTTGAGTAGCTTGTCCGCCTTATAGGAAGTGGGTCCGTTCGCCCCCTCCACAATCAGCCTTGCTTTAATTTTGTCAACGTTCCTTATGGTGATGACATCCTCCACAGCAGCGGGAATCAGCAAATCGACTTCCAACTCAAGAATGTCGGAAGCCAATGCCATTTTTTCAGCACCTGGATAACCTTCCAAAGTACCGTTGTTATTGTTTCTATAAGCGACGGCCGCAGCCACATCAATCCCTCTGTCATTGTAGTAGCCACCCGAAATATCGGAAAGTGCCACAACTTTCAAACCCCTCTCTTCCAGCAAAAGAGCCGCGTGAGAGCCTACATTCCCAAATCCTTGGATGGCACAGCTGGCCTGAAAAGGGTTAATCTTCAATTTAGCCATTGCATTAAGAGCACAAACCATAACGCCCCTCCCCGTAGCTTCCGTCCGGCCTAACGAGCCTCCCAAAACTAGTGGCTTGCCTGTAACTACCGAATTGATGGTGGTACCATGAGCTTTGGAATATTCATCCATAAGCCAGGCCATCTCCCTCGGTCCAGTGCCCATGTCTGGAGCCGGAATATCTTTATCGGGACCAAATACATCCATCATAGCTGAGGTGTAGCCACGCATCAGCCGCTCTATTTCTCCTGGGGACATTTCACGCGGATTGCACCTTACCCCTCCTTTGGCCCCTCCGTACGGAATATCCACCACGGCGCACTTCCAGGTCATCCATGCGGCCAACGCCCTGACCTCATCTAGGTGCACGTCGGGAGCGAAGCGTATCCCGCCCTTGGCAGGGCCGAGTATATTGGAGTGAATCACTCGTATGCCCTCAAACACTTCTACACTACCGTTATCGCGTGTGATCGGAATAGAAACTATGACCTGCTTGGCAGGATTTTTTAACACATTGTAAACCTCCTCCGATAACCCAAGTTTTTCGGCGGCGATGTTAAACCTTTCCATCATGGATTCCAAGGGGTTGTCTCTATCCTTAATCGGAGCAGGCTCTATGTATTCCATAGCATGAATTTATAATTTGGTTATAAGACCGCAATATTAGCGACTTTTTCAATAGATAGGGTTGGTTTCTAAAATATTTTCAAAAAAGCTATGATAAACGGGGCTGATAATAACAATCCGTCAAATCGATCCATAAAACCTCCATGTCCTGGGAGGCCTTTGCCTGAATCCTTTATCGAAATGCTCCTTTTGAACAATGATTCTATAAGGTCCCCATACGTGCCGGCAATAACAATAATGGCGGTGATCCCAAACCATTGCCAAGAGGGGAGAATGGTAAAGTATATGGAGATAACATAGGCTGTAGCCAAGGCTGCAAAAGCACCTCCTAAACTCCCCTCCCAGGACTTTTTGGGAGAGACTCTTTCAAATAGCTTCGTCTTGCCAAATTTCGTTCCTGCAAAATAAGCCCCCGAATCACTTGCCCACAATATTAGCAGAGAACCTACAATAAGCTCATAATTAAAGGTGCTATCAACCGAAAAAGCAATCAGATTCAGCAGGGAAAAAGGAATGGCCACATATACTATTCCTAAAAGGGTAAAAGCAATCCCCGTAAAAGGCTTTTTATCAGACTTTCCGTAAAGCTTAATAAAAAATATGATGGACACCAGCGGGAAGACCAGGTAGTAATACTGCGGGGGGAGTATCTTCATCTCTTCTAAGAATGTGAAGGTAAAAACTGCCAAACCCAAGAAGGTGCCAAAGCTCTTTAGAGGCAACATGCCGTCCAGACCACAGAGCTTATAAAATTCCATCTGAGAAAAAGCGAGGATAATACCAAAAATAACAAAGTAGGCCCACTCGCTATATACTGATCCAGCAATAATCACTACCGCACCAACGGTAGCTGTGATTACACGTTGGCCAAGATTGCTGTAATTGCTGATATTAAAACGTGATCTCATTATTGATGATATTAATCGCCTGGAGCGTTTCACTTGATGACACCATCACCTGATAACTGCCATGGATTTGGTAGACGGATTCCTTCTTATTTAAAACAATGGCGGTAATGCCTTTTTCTTCCAAAACCCCTTTGACGATTTCTGCGCGGATTGCCGCGTCGGTTTCAAATACTTTTTGCCATCCGGTCATTTTTTGCATTTTCCTGGTTTGATGTAAAAGCTTTAAAACTAATTAAAAATAAACCGATACCAAAAAGTGTATAGTACCACTCGATCTGTGCAGCTCCATCAATCTCAAACTCTATTATGCCTAACTTATTGAGGTATACAGCAATGACGGTAAGCGCGTTATTCAGTATATGCGCGATAATAGGGTAAACCAAACTTCCAGAATAGATGTACAAATACCCAAATAAGGCTCCCAGCATCAACCGGGGCAAAAACCCGTAAAATTGAAGATGGATGGCTGAGAAAATAAATGCGGCAAGCCATACTCCAGCATGGGCATTCCCTGTGTACTGGTGGAGTTTGGGCTGAAGGATGCCTCTGAAGAGATATTCTTCTCCGATACCGGCCAATATTCCGATAACCAGAACTCCCGCCAGGAATTCACCTGTACTGCCAAAATCGGTCAGGTACAGCGTTATTTTCATCATTTCCTCCTCCTTCAATAAAGCCCACTGCTCAAACCCGCTCATAAATTCCGGGAATTCCACATGCATGTTCCAGTAGATAAAGAGGGAATTGAACAAAATGAATCCAAACAGAAGCGGAAGCAATATGAGCACATTTTTGAACTTTACGGAATCGAATTGTTGTTTCCAGCCGAGGGAAGCCCTGTCGACAAAACGAATAAATAGCCAGCCTCCCATAAAGAAGCCCAGTCCGCCGCCCAAGCCTTGGATAAATAAGAAGACAAGCCGGGCATTTGGATGGGTTGAATCACCCGTAAACAAGAGTAGAATCTCTTCCATGGGAAAACCAAACAGAAAAGGAACCAATGCTAAGGCCAAACCCTGCAGCACCAATAACGACCCGAAAACGATTAATGTAAGTAAAACAAGGGAAAGGATCCAAGGATGCTTGGGGGCATTCTTGCTTGCGGTTTCGTAAATTTCCATAATTAGGGTAAATTTACATCAAATAGCCGTGACCGCAAGGAATGGGCGCGAAATAGTAGAAGGAGGGATCAAGCATCAAAAGGGGATATAAGAGCCCGGTCGGCTTGCAGGGGAGGCCGGAGTCGGAAGGAATTAGATTGAAGACCGGTGTCGAAAACTAGATACCGAAAGCGTAAAACCCTTAAAATGATCGGGGATAATAGTACGTGAAAAGCCTCTTCAATAACTTTATAGCGAGTAATTTTTCAGCAATAACATAACAGCCAAAAAGTGGTAAAAATAGGAGACATAGAATTAGGGGAGTTCCCGTTGTTGCTGGCACCCATGGAAGATGTAAGCGATCCTCCATTCAGAGCGGTGTGCAAGGAAAATGGGGCGGATTTGATGTACACGGAATTCATCAGCTCTGAAGGTTTGATTAGGGATGCCGCCAAGAGCGTTCAAAAACTGGATGTGTTTGAATATGAGCGCCCGGTTGGAATACAGATCTTCGGAAATGAAATTGAATCCATGAGGGAGGCTGCGGCCATAGCCGAAGCGGCTGGACCTGACATCCTCGACATCAATTATGGATGCCCGGTAAACAAAGTGGCGTGTAAAGGGGCAGGGGCAGGAATTTTATTGGATATTGACAAGATGGTCGCCATGACCTCAGAAATCGTAAAGGCAGTGAAAATTCCTGTCACTGTCAAAACCCGTCTCGGCTGGGACGAAAATACCATCCGCATCGAGGAAGTTGTGGAAAGGTTGCAGGATGTGGGCATACAAGCCATCTCCATCCACGCCCGAACCCGGAAACAAATGTATAAGGGCCACGCTGATTGGAGTTACTTGGCCAAAATCAAAAAAAATCCGAGGATTCAGATCCCTGTATTTGGGAACGGTGATATTGATACTCCTGAAAAAGCGGTGGAATACCGTGAAAAATACGGTATAGACGGAATGATGATCGGCAGGGCATCTATAGGTTACCCATGGATATTTAATGAAATCAAATATTTTATGGCCACCGGTGAGAAACTTCCCGCGCCAGATCTCAACGAGCGTCTGCGGGTGACCAAAAGCCATCTTGATTTTTCCATCAAATGGAAAGGTGAGAAACTGGGAATACTGGAGATGAGAAGACACTACACCAATTATTTCAGGGGGATGCCCAACTTCAAACCTTACCGCAGCGAAATGGTCACTGCAGATTCGTATGCAGAAGTGTGTGCACTCCTAGAGGAGGTCGCGGAAAAATATGCAGATTATCAGTTTGCATAATGTGGTAAAATTTGGATAGTTGAAATTAACACCTCCCCGACCTCCACTTTTCAGCAGGGGGTGAACATTACATGACTAGAGATCTACAAGCAAAAACCAAACTTACAAGCTGGCTGCTACTGCTCCTATTGGCTTTGGTATGGGGCAGCTCCTTCATACTTATCAAAAGAGGCTTATTGGTCTTTTCGCCTGGGGAGGTGGGTGCCTACAGAATCGTGGCGGCAGCGATCGTGTTGCTTCCTCTCTCCATTTCTCGGGTGAGAAACCTCTCGAGACGTCAAGTCAGAAACCTTATCGTCGCCGGTTTTGTAGGGAGCTTTTTCCCTGCCTTTCTGTTTGCCAAGGCCCAAACCCAGCTAAGCAGCTCCTTAACCGGAGTCCTAAATGCGCTTACTCCATTATTTGTGGTGCTGGTGGGGGCGTTGTTTTTCAATGCACGTATTTCTAAGAAGAATGCCATCGGATTGTCCCTCGCCTTTGTAGGTGTGATGATTCTAATCAGCATCAGAGAAGGCGGGAGTTGGGGATCTTTTGCAGAGATCAATGGGTATGCTTTTTACGTATTATTGGCCACACTCTTCTATGGCATCAATCTGAACATTATCAAATACTGGTTTGTCACCTTAAAGCCAGTGGAAATAACAGCTATTTCCTTGCTCATGGTGCTGCCAATCGCATTGATCTACCTAATTGCCGGCACCTCTTTTTCTTACAAATTGATCCATGATGCAGGAGCTATGGAGGCAATAATATACTTGACTATACTTGGGGTGATCGGCACCGCTTTGGCCTTGATTATCTTCAACAACCTGGTGAAATTGGCTACACCGGTCTTTGCAAGCTCGGTAACCTACATCATCCCTATTGTCGCAGTAATATGGGGCGTGTTAGATGGGGAAATTCTCCAAGAAGCACATTATTTGGGAATGATTATTATCATCGCAGGGGTGTGGATAGGCAACAGCAAAACCAAACAAAATCAATAATCATTTTTATTATCAATCTCCTGCCAGTAGATTTGATGACATTATCCCCTTCTCTGAATGTTTGACGAATACTTAAATATAGATGCAGCGATAAAGAATCGGATCGTCCAGACGGTGCTGATCATTCTCGTGTTATGGGTCATCAATAAATTGGCTATTCGGCTGTTCACCCATGGGACGGTTGAGGAAATCCGGAAGCAATACCACTGGAGGAAAACAATAGAATACTCCTTGTTTACCATCGGCGCCTTGGTTCTGGGCAATCTCTGGATCAGCAACTTCCAATTTATCGTAACCTTCCTGGGAATACTTTCTGCTGGTATTGCCATAGCATTAAAGGAAGTATTTATGAACATTGCCGGTTGGGCATTCATCTACATCCGAAAACCTTTTGATGTGGGCGACAGGATTCAGATTGGAGATGTCAAAGGGGACGTGATTGACCTGAGACTTTTTCAGTTCACTCTTTTGGAAATCGGCAACTGGGTAGATGCCGACCAAAGCACAGGCAGGGTGATCCATGTGCCTAATCTAAAAGTATTTATCGAGCCACAAGCCAATTATTCACAAGGCTTTAACTACATATGGAACGAGCAGTTGATCTATATCACGCTGGATAGCGATTATAAAAGGGCGAAGACCTTATTGATTGGCATTTTGAATTCCCTGTTATTGGATGAGATAGCATTGGCTGAGGCCGAATTTAGAAGGGCAAGAGACAAACATCTGATTGTGTACAACCAGTTTACCCCTGCGGTGTTCATCGACATTACCGAAAGAGGCGTACAGATTGCGATGCGTTATCTATGCAATCCACGAAAGCGAAGAATGATCCAGCATGCCATTACTGAATCCGTTCTGGAAAGCTTTGGTCCCGAAGAAAACATCCAGTTGGCCTACCCTACCACTACAGTCCATTTCAATAACAACCCCAACAGAGACAATAAAGCGCTTTAGGAGCTAGGTTTGATGGACTACTTTCGCTATCATCGGACAACCTCTGCCTTATTAGATGCAGGTGCTGCGGTCTAGCCATGTATCGGTCTACTTCTTTTCAAATTAGAAAGAATAGAAAAATAGCAAGCGATGTATGAATGATGCTTACGATCAAAAATAGTTAAAAAAAGGCTTTGTAGGCAGGGCATCGCAACAAAGGTTTATTATGCTGTTTTCAGTGGATCAATACATTTGTAGTTATCGGGAAACAGTATTGGACCTTAGAACACCTTCCAAACCCTTGCTTTTCTTCCAGGCGTACGCCAATGCGGGGAGCTGAGTGTAACTTTTAACTCCTGCTTTGACACCTTGTGTTTTAAGATACAGATCATTGGACCTCCTGGACAGGTCGCCAAAAAGCGGCGGAGTTTGACGCGCCCTTAACATAATGGAAATCATATCGTTTTTAATACCTGCATCCATACGACCGACCATTCGTTTGTACTCTTCCCTGTCTCTCCTGTACAAATCATTCAATTGATACCTAAACAGCTGCAATTGGGCGGAATATTGGAAAAGCCCATCATCACTATATGTCCCCGCAAGCCAGCTTATCAAATTCGCTTCGCCTTCATGGGTGATACCCCAACTGTGGGCCATTTCATGGGCCACCGTAAAGGGCTTCTCCAGATCATGCAAAGTAGGATCAATGTAACTTTCACCCGTGAAGGGGAAATAAATCCCTAAAATACCCATTCCCCGTAAAAATCCAGCAGGATAAAACTCCCGTGTTCGGGGCTGTCCGTTACCTACAAAGCCCAACAAGGGTAAAATGATCTTCATCTCTCCCCGAACTTTTCCCTCGAGAGAAGAATAGGGGATGGTTTCCTCTATGGCAAGGGTGTCTGTGGTCAACTTCTCCCTCAGCTTTACGAGCAGCTCGTGGGTTAATTTTACTTCGTCCTCCAGCTCGCTGTAGCTTAAAGGCGCTACATCCAAAGCTAGCTGTTGATAAACAGGAGTCCGCTGGTAGTTATAGCCCCACAGCAACAAAAAGAAAAAAATCAGACAACCTGAAAAATTTAAAAGAGATCGGATGAAGTAACTAAATCTGTTCTTTAGCCCTGCCCTTCTCTTTAGTTGAATAAAGAAGTACGCCATTGCTCCAAGCACCATGGCCACAAAAAGATAGACAGACGGAAAAGGCAGGTTCGATATCGACATATCCGTCACCTGCCTTATTATGGGGAAAATCGTACGGGAATAAATTCTTTCTGTCTCTTGGGGAAATTGGACCGCCACCATCCTTAATGATAAAGCGCCTGCTCCCAATAGCGTCCCCGTCCATTTGTAATAGAACATAGATGAAAAATCAAGGGAAAACGAACAAAACCTGTCAGTATAAAGCCCGACAGGTCCATGAGATCTTCATCAAATCCCCTCTGCCTCCACACTCGTTACTTCGGGAAGCATTCTGGTCAACAGATTTTCAATACCTGCTTTAAGGGTTACTGTACTGGAAGGACAGCCTGAACAGGCACCTTGAAGTAGCACCTTGACAATTCCATCTTCAAAACTGTGGAAGATGATCGCTCCCCCATCCTGTTCAACGGCTGGTCTAATGTACTCATCAAGTATACCCTTAATCTTTTTGACGATCTCGCTATCATTCTCGTTAAATAAGGGATCTTTCTCGAAAACAGTATTGATTGGGTTTTTGCCCATCTCAAAAAAGGCTTTTATATGATCCCTAATATGGTCGCGGACCTCAAGCCAGTCAACCTCTTCCTTTTTAGTGACAGTAACAAAATTGGCAGTGATGAAGACACGTTCTACCGCCGAAAAATTAAACAGTTCCTGCGCCAGAGGTGCATTGGCAGCGCTTTCCGCATCGGGAAAATCAAAGCTTACCCCATCATCCGTCAGCATGAAGTTCAGAACAAACTTCAGGGAATTGGGATTGGGATTGGCCTCCATATATATCTGCACCGGTCTTTTCTGAGTTTGTAGCATGGTAGTGTAAGTTCTATGGTTTAGCAAAGGAAACACAAAATCACTTGAATAGTTCACCTGATGTTGGTAATTTACAAGCTAATCCTTCCGCTTATCCTTATATATTTATAATATCCGAAGCGCCTGACCTTTCGTTCAAGTAAAAGCAGCATACTGCAGAAGTAGTAAACCATAAACCTGTTCCATACATGGAAATAGAATTTTTGAAGGAAAGAATTCCCCAAATATCAGACAATCGGCTCCTCGCTGCCTTGTCCGAAAATGGATTAATTACCAGATTTAGATCCGGAGAAACTATAATGGCTCCAGGTAAATCCATAAAAATGGTACCGATAGTATTAGAGGGATTGATAAAAGTAATCCGTACGGATGAGGAGGATAAGGAATTGTTTCTTTATTATCTGGAGCCTGGAGAAACCTGTGCTTTGTCACTCAGTTGTTGCAGTGCTTCCAGACCAAGTGAAATCAAAGCGATGGCAGAAGATGACACGGTCATCCTAGGCGTACCCGTAGATCTGCATGAAAAATGGATGGATGATTATCGTCAATGGAAGGAATATGTATCCTCCACCTATCAACATCGCTTTCAGGAATTGTTGCTTACTTTAGATGCGGTCGCATTTAAACGGCTGGATCAACGGTTGATGCGCTATTTGGCGATCAAAATGAAGCTTCAAAAAGCCCCGGAACTGAACATTACACATCAGGAAATCGCAACGGAAATGGGAACTTCCAGGGAGGTTATATCCCGTCTGCTTAAGCAATTGGAAAAAAGAAAATGGATTGAACTCGGGCGCAATGTAATATATCTGCGGGATGATTTTGAAGAATTGATCAACTCCTAGTCTAGTTCGTTTTTTTAATGTTGGATTGGGTTGAATAGGATACGTGCTTTTTAAGCTTCTCCTTATCCAGACGATGAGTCACATATTCTACCGCCGTCTGGTCATCCATGAACATATGTTCGGATCCAATTCTCTCTATCATACCCCACCGTTTCAATACATCCCTAACGGGACCTTTTGCACCTGTGATATAAAGATCGATTTCCTGCCTTCTCCAATCCGCGATCCAATCCACAAGGGCATGTGCTCCCGTACTGTCCAAGCTGATGACACTTTCCATATTAAATAAGATGGAGCTGATCTTCCCTTTCCGTTCCACCAACCATTGGTCCAGGTTATCCTTGATATAATCCACATTGGCAAAATAAATGGGGCCATCCAATCTCACAATCAATAAATTCCCCAAAATTTCAAGGTTGTCAAAACGTTTGATATTCCTGTAGACTGTCGTACCAGGCACCCTCCCCAATTGAGCCATATGGGGTCGAGATGCCTTATAAATCACCATCAGCAAGGAAAGACCCATACCGGAGAGTATGCCCATTTCTATCCCTAGAAGCAAGGTCGCCAAAAAAGTTGCCCCCCACATCGCAAAATCTGAGCGGTCCTTTTTCCATAACTCAACAGGCTCTTTAATGTTAATCAAACTGGAGACAGCCACGAGTATTACCGCCGCCAAGATGGCCAAAGGAAGGCTGTAAAACAATTGGGTAAAGAACGCCAAAGTCAAAAGAATCAGCGCAGCACTGACAATGGATGATAAAGCTGTCTTTGCTCCTGCGGTGTCGTTGACTGCCGACCTTGAAAATCCTCCAGCAACCGGAAAGCCATTAAAAAAAGCCGCTCCAACATTGGCCATCCCTAGGGCCACAAGCTCCTGATTGGCATTGATCCTATAGTTTTTGTGCTTAGCCTGAATGGATTTTGCGATTGCAATACTTTGGGCATATCCAACTAAGGCTATGGTCACAGCGATGGGAAACAGATCCCGCCAGATATTCAGTTCAAACAGGGGCAAGGATAAGCTTGGAAATCCGCCCGGAACGTCACCTACTATTCTAACCCCCCAATCATCCAGGCGAAAGACCAACACCACCAATACCCCCAGTACAACCGCCAGCAACTGAGAGGGCAGTAATGGGTGGACCTTTTTCCCAAAAACAATGACAAAAATACCAAATACGCCCACTCCCACTGTGGGCCAATGCACGTCTCCGATTTGGCTGATCAATGCCGACATCATTTCCTGCACCAGCATTGTTTGGGGGAGTTCAAGCCCAAACAAGTGATTAGCCTGACTTAAGCCAATTACAATTGCTGCCGCAGAGGTAAATCCATTAATCACGGGACGGGACAGAAAGTTGACCACAAAGCCTAATTTCAGCAATCCCATACCCACACGGATGATACCAACCATCAAGGTAAGGGTCAAAACGTACAGGAGGTATTGCTCCGCAGTGGATGCTGTCAAAGCGGCAATACCGGCAGCGGTCAACATGGAGATGATCGCATCAGGACCGACCGCCAAATGTCTAGAGCTGCCGAATAGGGCATACAGCAGGAGAGGAACAGTGACCGCATATAATCCATGCACAGGTTCTAGCCCAGCAAGCATCGCATAGGCCATTGCCTGCGGAATCAGCATAATCCCCACGGTAAACCCCGCAGAAAGATCCCCAGGCAAATCTCCTCTCTTATATTGGGGAAGCCATTCTAGGATAGGAAGGAACTTTGTCAGTATTTTGATTGGTTTGTTGCTCATTGAATTGATTCAGAAGGTTCAATATCCGAAATTGTGATGTGGTATTCGAAACCCAAGACAAAATTGGCCTCAATTAATTTCATTTTATGTGAGTTTTATCACCAATTTCATGTTTTTAACCCGCTACCTTTGACCCATGGAAAAAAAGCTACGGCTTCGTTTCTCTGTTTTAGCAGGTATTATTAAACCATTCTTACTTATGGAAAATTATCAAATCAGGCAGTTTGAAGATAAAGGGCTGGCACATTTTTCTTATGCAGTATTGGCCAATGGAAAAGTTATTTTAATAGATCCAGCCCGAGATCCTCAACCGTACTATGATTTTGCTACATCTAATAATGCTGAAGTTATTGGCGTTATCGAGACCCATCCCCATGCTGATTTTATCAGTTCGCATAACGAAATCCACCAAACAACGGGCGCTACCCTTTATATCAGTGAATTGGTAGGTGCGGATTATCCTCATCAGGCTTTTGATGAAGGTCAGGAAATCGATCTTGGTGAGGGGGTAAAACTGCAGGCAATACATACCCCGGGGCATTCCCCTGACAGCATTAGCATAGTACTTTCCGACAAGGGGAAAGACAAAGCAGTATTTACAGGAGATACCTTGTTTATCGGAGACGTAGGGCGTCCGGATTTGAGGGAAAAAGCGGGTAAGCTGCAGGCCAAAAGAGAGGAATTGGCGAGGTTGATGTACCAAAGCACCAGAGAAAAGCTGATGACTCTTGGAGATGATGTCCTCGTGTATCCAGCACACGGCTCCGGCTCCTTGTGTGGCAAGTCGCTTAGTGACGCTCAAAGTAGCACCATTGGTCAAGAGAAGATGAGCAACTATGCGCTTCAGGAAATGTCGGAAGAAGATTTTGTAAAAATACTGCTGGAAGACCAGCCATTTATCCCCAAGTATTTCCCATATGACGTCGCCCTCAATAAACAAGGGGCTCCGGGATATGAAGACAGCCTCCAAAAGGTGGAGAAGCTAAGTAAAAATTTCAAACCCGAAGCTGGGACAATTATTATTGACGGTCGACCTTCAGAACAATACCGCAACTCCCATCTCGCCGGTTCCATCAACCTGATGAATGGAGAAAAATTCGAAACCTGGCTTGGAAGCATCGTCGCTCCCAACGAGGCGTATTATCTCTTAGCCCAAGATGAAGAATCATTAGATGTATTGATAAGAAAGGCGGCGAAAATCGGTTATGAACTAATGATAAAAGGGGCTTTTGTGTATGATGCCCAAGATGGAGAAACTTCAGAGAAGTTCAACAAGAAAGCCTTCAAAGAAAA
>DATGMS010000138.1:0-2909 GCA_035307285.1 Cyclobacteriaceae bacterium | reverse complement strand
TAACTTCTGCGAATCAATTCCATAATTGTTTTCCCCCATCAAAGCTTCACCACTGAGTTTAAGGAGGATTCTTTTATACTTCATAATTATTAGTCAATTTAAAAAGATGATTTAGGTGTTGGGAGTATCAATCCGTCTGGTGGAATTAAAGAAGCCAAACGACAGTGATATGGACAAGTCTTTAAATAGGCCCCACCAAACAGTGTGGCAAATATAAATCCTTGTTTTTACAAAACTAAGCGTATCCCTCAAAAATGAATCAATACTTGGTTTTTTTCGACACTGTTGCCTGCGGCCACCAATATAGATTTCACTTCTCCCTCACTCACGGATTTTATGATGTTCTCCATCTTCATGGCTTCAAGCACCAATAGAGGCTCACCTTTTTTGACCTTATCCCCAACTTGAACTTTGATGTCGAGGATCAACCCTGGCATCGGTGCCTTGACATCCATAATCTCCAGCCGGGTGGATGTATCCATTCCCAATTTATCCAACAGGAGGTCGAATTTGTCCTGTATTTTAATCGTACCGGTCTTGTTGTTTAACTTAATAGTGATTTCTTTTTCGGCGGCATCGATGCTGATGAGCTCTACCGTATACGAAACATGATTAACCAGGAGATGGTATAACCTATCGCTGATCCTGACCAGGTCCCAGTCCACCTGTTTCCCGTCAACGGCAAACATCTCCTCGGATTTCTCGACGGTAAACTTTTCTTTATTAATAGTTACTGAATACATTTTGCTAATTTTAGCGTTAAATATACAATTTATCATTTAAAGTATCTTTTTCCCGATATCGAGTGAAATAATTCCCCAAGCACAATTTCAAACTGCATGAACTTTAATAAATACCTGTTAGTCGTTATATCGATATTGCTGTGTCTTTCCTGTAAGCCATCCTCTGTAGTCACAGATTCCGATGTAGAGGAGCGGCAGACCGGAGGTGTCGGTACTCGCTCACTGGATTCAATATCTTTAGCAGACATTGCCACAGAAAAAGAACGACAACTTCTGCAGTATCAAGGGAGCAGGGAACGAAAGTTTGACTTAATCCACACCTCCTTAGATTTGCAGTTTGATTACGATAGCGGATTTGTAGTCGGCCAGGCAATTCTTCTTCTGAAGCCTTATTTTTATGATCAGGAGGTGCTTGAATTGGACGCCAAGGATTACGATATTCATGAGATATGGCTTCAGGAAGGTGCAGACCGGAGGCCTTTAGCCTCACGATACAACCAGCGGGTACTCTCTATTTATCTCCCCCGGCATTACACAGCTTTGGATACTTTGGAGGTAGGGGTCAGATACAAGGCAAAGCCAAATGAAAACAGCGGAATGGGGAGCAGTGCCATCACGGATAACAAAGGCCTTTATTTTATTAACCCTCATAAAGTGGCGGGGAAGCCGGTCCAGATATGGACACAGGGAGAAACCGAACATAATTCAAAATGGTTTCCTACCATCGACAGCCCCAACGAGCGGGCCACGCATGACTTTAAATTGACTGTTGAAGACCAATACATTACTATTAGCAACGGTAAGATGGAAAGCCAGAAGCACAACGGTGATGGAACTCGGACGGATCATTGGAGAATGGATCAGCCCCATGCCCCTTATCTTGCCGCTATTGTAGTTGGCGAATTCGCTGCCATACAGGATTCATTAGGGGTGCTGCCTCTTCGTTATTTGGTGGAAAAGCAATATGAACAGGGAGCTAAGGAGGTGTTTAAAAACACACCGGAGATGATTGCTTTTTTCTCTGATTTGTTAGGCGTTGATTTCCCATGGCCCAAGTATGACCAGGTCGTCGTCAGGGATTTTGTATCTGGGGCGATGGAAAACACCACTGTTTCGATATTTATGGAGGAACTGAATCTGGATGAGCGGGAAGCCATCGACAGTGAGTGGGATTATATCATTGCCCATGAATTGTTCCACCAGTGGTTTGGGAATTATGTGACTTTGGAGTCTTGGTCTAATCTCCCGTTAAACGAAGCTTTTGCAGATTATTCAGAATATTTATGGACTGAGCACAAAGAGGGCAAGGACAATGCGGACATGCAGCACATCGTTGCTCTGGAAGGATATTTGGCAGAGGCACAGGAGAAACAAGAAGATTTGATCCGATTTTACTATGAGGATATGGAAGACATGTTTGACCGCCACTCCTACGCAAAAGGCGGAAGGGTGCTCCATATGCTCAGGAAATATTTGGGTGATGAGGCTTTTTTTGCTTCCCTTAATTTCTATCTGGAAAAACACGCCTATTCCAGCGTAGAAATTCACGATCTGCGACTGGCGTTTGAAAAAGTAACCGGTAAAGACCTCAACTGGTTTTTTAACCAGTGGTTTCTGGCCTCTGGGCATCCTGTTTTGGATATTGAATTTGATCACAGCCAACCCGAAAACGTCCTATTGACGGTAAAACAAAAGCAAGACTTCAACACTACGCCGCTTTATCAAATTTCGTTTAAAGTGAGCTGGTATAAGGGCAAAGAGCGTAGGGAGGCGAGTTTCGTATTGAACCAAGCGGTCCAGCAATTTGCCTTAGAGAATGGCGAGGCAACGGATTTGGTTTTGTTCGATGAGTCTAAGGAGATTTTAGCTGAAAGCCAAACCCGATTTGGACGGGAACATTTTGAAAGGCAATCACTGCTGTCAAAGGCGGGCATTGCCCGATACGAAGCCTTGGACAGCCTTTCGAATAACTACCCTTTTGATGGAGATATGGCCCTTCTTTTTTTCGAAGCATTAGACGACAGTTTTTCATCTGTAAGAGAATTGGTGTTGGCCAAGATCCGAACCAATTTGGACTCTTTAATTCTCCCGGCGGAAGTCGAGGACAGGATTTTGGCTATCGCAGAAGAAGATCCTGACAACAAAGTAAGATCTGGGGCCATTGAA
>DATGMS010000137.1:0-2872 GCA_035307285.1 Cyclobacteriaceae bacterium | reverse complement strand
AAGTCAAAGCCAGAAAAGACCCTCTTGGCACCAAAGAAGAGAACAGGTGGTAGAAATAGTGCAGGTAAAATGACCGTCCGAAATATCGGTGGCGGCCATAAGCAGAAACTTAGAATCGTAGATTATAAGAGAACGAAGTTTGGTGTACCAGCGGTTGTTAATGCAATCGAGTATGATCCAAACAGAACCGCCCGTCTGGCATTGTTATTTTATGTTGACGGCGCGAAGACCTACATTATAGCTCCTGAAGGTTTGCAAGTTGGGCAGACGGTGATTTCGGGGGAGAGCGTAGCGCCGGAACTTGGCAACGCAATGCATATGAGCAATATACCTTTAGGTACTATCGTCCACAGCATTGAATTGAAGCCAGGAAGAGGTGCAGCTATGGCCAGAAGTGCCGGAACCTACGCTCAGATAGTAGCCCGTGAAGGAAAATATGTTACGCTTAAGTTGCCTTCCGGAGAAATGCGGTTGGTGCTGGGTACCTGTATGGCGACGGTAGGTACCGTTTCCAACAGTGATCACATGAACGTTGTTTTAGGAAAAGCTGGTAGAAACCGCTGGTTAGGAAGAAGACCTAGGGTACGAGGCGTGGCGATGAACCCTGTCGATCACCCAATGGGTGGTGGTGAAGGACGTTCCTCAGGTGGCCACCCGAGATCCAGGAATGGGCTTCTTGCAAAAGGTAAGAGGACCAGATCTCCTAAAAAGTATTCAAATAAATTCATTATCAGTAGAAGATCTAAATAACTATGGCACGTTCATTAAAAAAAGGGCCTTATATAGAACACCACTTGGTAGTAAAAGTGGATGCTATGAACGAATCCGGGAAGAAATCTGTCATCAAGACTTGGTCGAGACGATCTATGATTTCCCCAGACTTTGTGGGCCATACATTTGCTGTGCATAATGGGAATAAATTCATTCCGGTCTTTGTAACCGACAACATGGTTGGACATAAGTTGGGAGAATTTGCCCCTACTAGGAACTTTAGAGGTCACGTTGCCAAAAAAGATAAAGGAAAGAGATAATTACCATGGAAGCAATAGCAAAATTAAATAATGTTCCAACTTCGCCGCGAAAAATGCGACTAGTGGCTGACTTGGTTAGGGGCAAAAAAGTAGGTTACGCACTTAGCGTATTGAAATTCACTCCAAATCATGGTGCACTAAAATTGGAAAAACTCCTCCTTTCTGCAATCGCCAACTGGCAGGCTAAGAATCCAGACGAGAAGCTCGAAGAGGCGGATCTGTTTGTGAAAAGCATCCAAGTGGACGGGGGACGTATGTTGAAGAGGCTGAGGCCTGCTCCGCAAGGAAGAGCGCATAGAATTCGTAAAAGATCAAATCATGTAACTTTGGTGGTGGATGCCATTAGTTCTGTAGTTACCGCTGATGTTGTAGAAACAAAAGAAAACGCAAACTAGAATATGGGACAAAAAGTAAACCCTATTGGTTTAAGACTTGGTATCATCAAGGGCTGGGATTCCAATTGGTACGGAGGCAAGGACTTTGCCGAAAAGCTGCTGGAAGACCAGAAGATCAGAAAATATGTCTATGCGCGGATACCTAAAGGCGGCATATCTAAAGTGATTATCGAGCGTACTTTGAAGAGAATAACCCTTACTATCCATACTGCCCGTCCTGGTGTAGTAATTGGTAAAGGTGGTTCCGAGGTTGACAAACTTAAAGAGGAGCTTAAAAATCTGACCAGCAAAGATGTTCAGATCAATATTTTTGAGATCAAGCGTCCCGAAATGGATGCAAAACTTGTAGGAGAGTCTATAGCTCAGCAATTGCAGGCCAGAATATCTTTTAGAAGGGCAATGAAGCAGTCCATTGCAGCTACTATGCGAGTAGGGGCTGAAGGGATCAAAGTGAAACTATCGGGCAGATTGGGCGGAGCTGAAATGGCGCGGTCCGAGATGTACAAAGAAGGAAGAATCCCATTGCATACCCTTAGGGCGGATATTGACTATGCCCTTTCTGAGGCGCATACAATTTACGGTATCATCGGCATCAAAGTATGGATTTTCAAAGGTGAAGTCTACGGTAAGAGAGATCTTTCTCCAAATACCGGCCAAGCCAGTGAGAACAAACCTGGAAACAGTACCGCTCCTAGAAGGAACAACCGTAGGGAAGGTGGCCCAAAGAGAAAAAAGAGAAATAGCTAGTTTTCACCGTTAGTGAGAAATCATGTTACAGCCAAAAAGAACAAAATATAGAAAAATGCATAAGGGCAGGGTCAAAGGACTTGCACAAAGAGGGCATGAGCTTTCTTTCGGCAACTTTGGCATCAAGTCTTTAGAGCCTGGATGGATAACTTCCCGCCAGATAGAAGCAGCCCGTATCGCCATGACCAGAGCGATGAAAAGGGAAGGTCAGGTTTGGATCAGGATATTCCCTGACAAGCCGATTACCAAAAAACCAGCTGAAGTACGTATGGGTAAAGGTAAAGGAGCTCCCGAGTATTGGGTAGCTGTTATCAAGCCAGGAACCATACTTTTCGAAGCCACGGGTGTAAGCGAGGAGCTGGCTCAGGAAGCTTTGCGCCTTGCGCAGCAGAAGCTGCCGGTCAGTACGAGATTTATAGTACGTAGGGATTACGTTGAATAGAAAGAACTATGAAAAATTCTGAAATTAGAAGCCTAACAGAGGGTGAGATCGCTGAACGGATTGTAGCTGAACGGGAAAATTTACAAAAACTGCGTTTTGCACATTCCATTTCTCCTATAGAGAATCCGAATAAAATAAGTGAAACAAAAAAGTTAGTAGCTAGACTATTAACTGCTTTGCGTGCAAAACAACTAGCTAAATAAGCATTAATATGGCTACTACAGAGAGAAATCTACGTAAAGAAAGAATAGGAAAAG
>DATGMS010000136.1:0-12187 GCA_035307285.1 Cyclobacteriaceae bacterium | reverse complement strand
AAAAACGAAGATTTTGATAAACAACTGAAGCAAGCTATTAAAGAACATTTTCAGTTAAGGTAAAAAAACGATGGCACTACTCTTTTAAAACGCATCATGGATTCCGATGTTTAAGCCATTGCTACCTAACCGCCGTTCACTTTAATCCTTTTCTCAGCAGTATTTTTTGTAGTCGATCGTTCTCTTCTAATATTTAAGATTTCGATTAATTGTTCTGGAGCAGGGAGTTCGATAAAACTAGTTCAAATGAAAGAAGGGATAACTTCACTATGAAGCCAAACTAATGCTGAAGCAGGTGAAACATTCCTTTTGGACACTGATTTTGCCCTTTTTAGCCTCGAGACGAACCTTTATTATCGACAGAGGAATCCCCGGTCTTATCCGCAGTTACGCCTGACGTTACTGGTCAAACCTCTTGATAAATTGCCAAATACTCGCTTTAAATAGGATTATTTTAACAATAAATAACTCTTTTATTATATATGAGAATAAAACCGCTACAGTTATTTTGATGGTATAATGTTTGTGAATATCAATTAAGATTGATGTAATCGAACTATATTTTCTTTTATTGCTTTAAATATAGACTGAATAAAATTATATTTTTATCTTTGAAATTTACAAATATTTGTTCACCTAAAATAAAGAATCATGACTCGTCGAAAAGTTCTCATTAAATACGGTGGGAACGCCATGATCAACGAAAGCTTAAAAAAAAAGATCGCCACTCAAATAAAAACACTTCTGGATCACCACATCCAAGTTGTGCTGGTTCATGGGGGAGGACCCTTCATCAACAAAGCCCTAAAGGAGGCAGGAATTGCTTCTCAATTTTTTGACGGACAACGCCAGACCACCAAGGAAGCGCTAACAGTTATAGAAAGAACGCTTAAGGGAGAAGTCAACAGTTCTTTGGTAAACATTTTTAACCATGCGGGATTGAATGCCGTGGGCCTTTCCGGCAAGGATGGTCAGATCGTGCTGGCAAGGAAAAAGCTAAACATCCCCAATGACAGCAGTGGAACAACTGCCTTAGATCTTGGACAGGTTGGGGAGGTTGAAACAGTTAATATCAAATTGCTTAATCTGCTGCTGGAAGGAGGGTATACACCTATTCTTACCTGTATTGCCTCCGATGAAGAGGGTAATGACTTCAATATTAACGGGGATGTATTTGCGGGTAAGATAGCGTCTGCGCTAGAAGTAGATGACTATATCGTGTTAACGGATGTGGACGGTTTGTACTTAGACTATCCCGATCCAGCGTCTATTATACATCAGCTGGCTCTTCAAGACCTGCCTTCGTATTACCAAACCGTGGTCGTGGGAGGGATGATTCCCAAAATCGAATCCTGCGAAGCAGCCGTTCTGGCAGGCGTCAAAAGAGCCGTAATTCTTAATGGTACCCGTCCTGAACAAATCGGTGATTATATTTTGAAAAATCAAATCATAGGGACCACCCTCAAAAAATAAACAATGGAAATCAGTAACAACAGTTTATACCAATTAGACAAAGTCAATTATCTTCCAACGTTTAAAAGATTCCCTCTGGCTTTTATCAAGGGATCAGGAAGCAGATTATGGGATGCAGACGGCAAGGAATACATTGACATGCTGGCAGGAATTGCGGTAAACAATGTGGGACATTGTCATCCCGCTGTGGTAAAGGCCATTCAGGAACAAGCCGCAGAATTGATGCACATTTCTAATTTCTTTGTCAGCCCCACGCAGGTCTCACTCAGCAAATTGTTGGTGGACATCAGTGGACTGAGCAGGGTGTTTTTAACTAATAGCGGAGCAGAGTCCGTAGAAGGTGCTTTTAAAGTTGCTAGAAAGTACGCTCACAAAAAGGGAAGGGGAGGGGACATTATTTCTATGCAGGAATCCTTTCATGGTCGAACGCTCGCGACCATCGCTACGGGCCAGAAGAAATACCAAAAAGGGTTTGATCCCATTCCGGGAGGATTTTTACAAGTTCCTTTCAATGATCTTGAAGCAGCAAAGATGGCGATTTCCAAAAATACTGCAGCCATTATTGTCGAGCCGGTCCAAGGTGAAGGAGGAGTTAATCCTGCAGAAAAGGATTATCTGGAGGGCTTGAGGAAATTGTGTGATGACAATGACGTTTTGCTGATCTTTGATGAGATCCAATGCGGCATAGGGAGAACAGGGGAGTGGTTTGCCAAAGACCACTATAGTTTGCAGCCGGATATCATGACCTTGGCCAAGGGTCTGGGCGGAGGAATGCCTATCGGTGCGTTCCTATGTAACGATAAAGTAAGTGAAGCCATCGAGTACGGCGATCATGGGACAACTTTCGGGGGCAATCCTTTGGCAGCAGCGGCTTCACTGGCCACGTTAAAAGTCATAGCGGATGAAAGTCTCTGTGAAAAAGCCAGGAGCAATGGCGATTGGCTACGAAATGAATTTAAAAAAGCTTCTAAAAACCATCGATCGATAAAAGAAGTGCGGGGATTAGGCTTGATGATTGGACTTCAATTAGATCGGCCCACTGCGCCAGTCGTGCAAAGACTTTTGGAAATGGGAGTAATAGCCAATGCCACGGCCGACACGGTCCTGCGATTGGTTCCTCCTTTGAACATTCCAAAGTCCGATTTGGAGATAGTGTGCGAGAAAATAACAGCGTGTATTAAAGAACTAGAGGAAAATGACAATATATAAAAAATATAAAGTAGCTATCATCGGGGCTTCGGGTTACACGGGATCTGAGCTTGCCAGAATATTAGTACATCATCCAGAAGTAGAAATAGTTGCCATCACCTCAGAAAGCCATGCCGGGAAAAAATTTTCCGATCTGCACCCGCAGTTTACGGAGATATTGGACCTACCATTGACTAAAGCAGAGGAGGTGGGAGCCTTAGAACCAGTGGTGATCTTTCTGGCCCTGCCCCATGGAATATCCATGGAATTTGTCAAGAAGTGGCATCAACGGAATGCTAAAATCATTGATCTTTCTGGAGATTTTAGGCTTAAAAACGTAGATGTTTACCAAGAATGGTATAAAAAAGAGCATACATTTCCACAGGGGTTTGATACCGCCGTGTACGGTCTTCCCGAACTCCGTAAGGAACAAATTAGCAAAGCCAGACTGGTGGCAAATCCAGGTTGTTATCCCACCGCCTCCATTTTAAGCTTGGCGCCTCTCTTTGCCGACAATTTAATAATGCAAAAATCTGTGGTAATAGATGCCAAGTCTGGAACTACCGGTGCAGGAATCAAGCCGGGCTTGACCACGCATTTTTCTAATGTTAATGATAATTTTAAAGCCTACGGGATCAGCATCCATCGGCACACCGTCGAAATCGAAGAACAGTTTGAGGCTTTAAATACTGAAAATGTTCAAATTCAATTTACCCCACATTTACTTCCTGTAGATCGGGGTATATTGGTAACGGCCTACGCCAGCCTTAAAGATGCAGGAAGTATGGACCAAACAAAATTGTCAGAGATGTACGAGAAGTTTTATCGGAATGCACCTTTCGTACGTATCCGTCAACATCCGCCCGCGATAAAAGATGTCAGAGGGAGTAATTTTTGCGATATTTACCCCTTCTGGGACACTAGAACCCAAAGGTGTGTCGTGATTGCAGTAATAGACAACCTGGTCAAGGGTGCCTCCGGACAGGCTGTACAAAACATGAACCTGATGTTAGGTTTGGAACAAACCATTGGCTTAAAACAAATACCTATTCAACCTTAAGCAAAAAGATGATAAGAAATATAACTAATGTAAGAGGAATTAAATGTTGGGGAGCTCATACAGGCGTAAAGTCAATGAGGAGAGATTTAGCGATCATTTATTCAGAAGTTCCCGCCGCCGCCGCGGCTACTCTTACCCAAAATAAAGTACAGGCGGAGCCTATCAAGTTGACCCAAAAGCATCTCAAAAATAACCGTGCACAAGTTATTGTCTGCAACGCGGGAAACGCCAATGCCTGCACCGGTGAACAGGGAAGGCTAGGAGCAGAGGCCATGGCCAATGCCGTGGCAGAGATGCTTCATATTCCTGCCGAAGATGTAATAGTGGCATCTACGGGACTCATAGGGGAGAGGTTTCCTACGGAAGAAGTCGTAGAAGGCATAAAGGTAAACATCCCCAAGCTAAGCAGCGATGCGAAAGCCGGATCCTTTCTAGCCAATGCTATTCTTACTACAGATACCTTTGCAAAAGAAGGGTTTGTTGATTTTGAATATGATGGCATTCAGATCAACCTGGGCGGCGTAGCCAAAGGTTCCGGAATGATCCATCCCAACATGGCCACCATGTTAGCCTTTGTAGTAACCGACTTTTCGATTGATGAAAAACTGCTTCAGGAGACTTTGACCTACTGTGTGGAGAGGTCCTTTAATATGATTACGGTGGACGGGGACACTTCTACCAACGACATGGTGGCGGTAATGGCCAATGGCCTCGCCGGAAATAAAAAGCCAGTATCCAAAGATGATCCTGCTTATATTTTATTTAAGCAAAAATTGCTGGAACTGCTGATTCACCTCGCTAAACTCATTGTTTCCGACGGGGAAGGGGCTTCCAAGTTTATTGAATATAGGGTTTCCAAGGCCAGATCGGAAAATAATGCCAGAAAGTTAATCAGGGCAATTTCTGGCTCTTCTCTAGTGAAAACCGCGATGTTTGGCAGGGATCCTAATTGGGGCCGAATTATAGCAGCTTGCGGAAATGCGGGAATACCTTTTTCGTACAAAAAAGCCAATTTGTATATAGGAGATAACCAGAACATGGTACTGGTTTTAAAACGGGGTACACCAACGGATTTTGATAAAAATTATATGAAAAAACTTCTCCGTGAATCCAATATTCGGGTACATTTAGAAGTGAATACCGGTAAAGAAGAAGGCGTTGGTTGGGGAAGTGACCTTACTACAGATTACGTCCTGTTCAATTCGGTTTACACTACCTAGATTGGGTTTCAGCGGTTGGAATTGCTATATTTACAATACACAGTATCCAGCCTTGCTGATGTAAGGTTGTCTGCCGACCCGACAATCCTTTACCACGGCCTATTAATTTAACCGATTATGCAGGATATACAAAACCGCAAAGATGTAGAACTTTTAGTAAATACCTTTTATGGAAAGGTAAGGGAACATAAAACTTTGGGGCTGATTTTCAACGGTATCATTGAAGATTGGCCTTTGCATCTTGAACATTTATCGGATTTTTGGGAAATGGTTTTGCTGCAAACAGGTCCTGGAGCAGGAAAATTTAATCCGGTAAGGGTACATAGAGAAGTGGATCACAAAATGGATCATAGTTTGAGCCAGCTGCATTTCGGAAACTGGCTTGAGCTATGGTTTCAAACGCTGGAAGAGAATTTCGAAGGAAAAAATGCCGACTATGCCAGGGAACATGCGCGTAACATGGCGAGTATTTTATTTTTTAGAATATATGAGAACCGGCCTAAATGACAATACTTCGAAAAGTGGCTTTACCCTTAGATGAAAAAGGCAAAGCCGGATCCAAGGTTGCCGCTTCCGTCTTCGGATGTTAAGATATTCCGACTCCGCTTTACTTACTCCCTAAAAGCATCGGGAAAAGCATTTATGTCATAATTCCATAACAACGGCACCAGAAAATAGGTGATAAAAAACAGTAGAATAATGGAAATGATATTCATCCAAACGCCTGTTCTCATCATGTCGGGGATGGTTAAGTAACCGGAACCGAATACAATGGCGTTGGGAGGGGTGGCTACCGGCAACATGAAGGCGCAGCTAGCGGCCATGGTTGCACTGACCATTAAGCCGAACGGATGTACCCCCATGGCCAAAGCTACAGCAGCCAAGATGGGCAAAATCATTGATGCAGTGGCCGTATTAGAAGTGATTTCCGTCAAGAAATTGACGGCAGCAATGATGGCAATCAAGAAAATCCAGAAAGGAAAATTTTCAAGAAGTACAAACTGAACCCCGATCCATTGCGCCAGTCCTGTTACCTGAAAGCCCGCAGCAATGGTCAATCCTCCCCCGAACAGTAATAAGATTCCCCAAGGAAGCTTTTCGGCGGTCTTCCAGTCCAATAGCTTTCCTTTGTTTCCTTTACCTGCCGGAATCAAGAAAAGCAGAAGTGCTCCTGCCAAAGCGATAATGGTATCGTCTAAGGCTGGCAGAATGTCGTTCAGTACGAACGATCGGGACATCCAGCAAAAACTCACCGCTGCAAAAACCAGCAATACCCTTTTTTCCTCCTCACTCATCTTTCCGAGACGGTGAATTTGACGGCTTATTTCCTCCTTGCCTCCCGGCAATTCTATGGCCGGGAAGGGATAGGCGACCTTAACCAAATAAACCCAACAGATTATCAGCAGCCCAACTGCTACCGGTACACCGATCATCATCCATTGGGCAAAACCAATATCTATCTGATACAGCTCTTTCACCACACCCACCAGAACGATATTGGTGGGTGTGCCTATAATGGTGGCTAAGCCGCCTATTGAGGCACTATAGGCAATACCAAGCATCAATGCCTGACCTATTTTGTCTTGCGTAACGTCGGTTTCTCCGAGATTGGCTCCCAGTTGAGCTACCACGGCCATGGCGATGGGCAGCATCATTAGTGCAGTGGCAGTATTGGAGATCCACATGGAGAGAAAAGCAGTGGCTACCATAAAACCCAAGATTATCTTTTTCAGGTCCGTGCCGATGATCGATATGATCGTCAAAGCGATACGCTTGTGGAGATTCCATTTCTCAATCGTCACGGCAATCATAAAACCTCCCATGTACAACAAGACCATGGGATCCGAGTAGGCGATAGAGGTGTCTTTTATTCCCATTATCCCCAACAGGGGAAATAACACGAGTGGCAGCAATGAAGTAGCAGCAATAGGAACGGCTTCAGTGATCCACCAGATAGCGACCCAGCTGGTGGCTGCCATCATTGCCACTCCCTCTTGGGAAAGATCATCCGGTGAAGAGAGTAAAAAGATTAAAGCAAAGGAGAGAGGCCCCAAGAATAGCCCTATAGAAGCTGCGTTGATGTTTTTCATTAAGGGCAATCCAGTTTAGTAGCAAGATTTTAGTACAATGTCTAAAGAACGAGAGAACAGAGCCAGACTAACAAAGGAGAACAAAAACGAAGAATCAGTCTTAAAATGAACGCTGTCTTTGATCTGGTCACAAATCGTTTTAAGATTAAGCCATTTCACCTTCGAGCGGTGTATACCTCATGATTTGCTGTCTGATCTGTAAAAGAAAACAGGTTGTGAAAGGCTTCGATCTTCTCCATTTCAATACTCCCGAACCATTGCGCTCTTCAGCAAATAACGCAGCTCCCTATAATTAAAAAAACTGATACCAAATCCCATATTAGGAGGGATGAAGAGGTATCAGTTTTATGTTGCAGTAATACAGATTTAAATTTTAGAACTCTTGTTGTCTTTATCTGATGCCAAATCTTCCTGTATCTCTTTGGTGGCTTTTTTAAATTCTGTCAAGCCTCTGCCCAAGCCTTTCGCCAACTCAGGAATTCCTTTAGCACCGAATAGCAACAAAATTACTACGAAAATTAGGATCAAGGATCCGCCTCCGATGTTTTGAATGAAAGCCAATGTATTCATAATGATGATAGTTTTATTCCCAACAAATATATTATTTGAATTGATAAAGGCAAAAAAACCTCATGTGAATTTCTAACATCGGGAGGTGGGATTAGGTGTGAATTGGATGAAGCAGAAATAAAACAATTTGTTCTATTTAACATAATATAAATTATATAACAACATAAGTTTAATTAACAAGCTTCTTCTTAAGAACGACCTTACGGGTCCGCATCTTGCATTCTGTACTTTCATTTTCTTATTTACCTGTTGTGTTTTCACCATTATGGTCGCTTTACCCGAGATGATAAACGAAGAAACACTTGAAAGCTCCAATCAACGATGGTGATATAGATGATGAATCACTACCTGCTTGCTTTAAGGAACGATAATTGCTTAAACTAATGTATTCAGCAGAGTATCTTTTAAGTTATAAATGAACATCTCATATTCCAGTGGCGGGTGGCAACCCATAGTTTCCAATGTTTTGCGGATTCAAGTTGCTCAAAGGGATCATGTTGCGCGGCTCTACGGTAAGAAACCAAATTTTTCAGACCTTCTTGAAAATTTTATCATCAACGGTATCGGAATTAAGGATATTGTTCTTGTCGTGGCAACATCATCCAGCCTTACTGAATTTCATAACCGTCTTGAAATGAGCATATTTGAGGAAGAAGACCTTACGTTACACGATATGTACATTCCACTCGGCGCAGAAAACACCTTGATCAAATTCATGATACACGACTGGCAGGAGGAGGTGCTTTTTTTGCAATATATGGAAGGTTTGGCATACAAGGCGGATGAAGAAAACCCTTATGTTAGGCTTTTTTGGGAAATGGTCGAAATTTTGTGGACAATGGGTGAAATGGGGAACACCATAGGCTTGGAAGCTTTATGGAACAAGTTCCCTGAAAATAAAAAAATGTCGTTATTTTGGTCTTATCCTAGATCAGGCTTTACCCACCTCGACTTCTTTTGATGGAGACGTGTGGCTGCTTTACGAGATGATTACCAATAAAAATAAATAAAAGACGCAGAAGCAGTACAGAAGCTGGCTTTAAAAATGTTATTTAAAATTCTTCTTTGAGAATTCGATACAATATGAAAAAACATGAATTTATCCTCCTTATAGATGATGATCCTATTGCCAATTTTTTAACGGAAAGATTGCTCACAAAATTAGATGCATCCGATAAAATCATGACCGCCCAAAATGGAATTCAGGCTTTAGAAATTATTCAACAGGAATGTCTGGAGGGCCACTCCTGTCCTGATTTAATTCTCCTCGACATCAATATGCCGGTGATGAGTGGGATTGAATTTTTACGCTTGTTTAAAAATTCCGATTTTAAAGATAGCGAGAAAACGGACGTAGTAGTATTGTCGACTTCGACCCATCATAAGGACAAGGAAGAGATATCCTCCTTTGGCGTAAACCACATACTTCAAAAGCCGCTGACTGAGTCTAAGCTTCAAGATATTTGGGAATAGAATTGCGGGTTAGAGCCCCTCCCCTTTCAATATTTAAAAAAGTCTTTTAGCTCTAGTAGTTGCGGACATTAACGGGCTCCCCCAGCATTTGGCAAACCTTATATATACGAACCCCCCAAAGCTAATACAGCATTTGGTACAAGCTAAAATTTCTTGTGCCAAATGCTGATGTTTTATTCTATAACAAAAATGTAGTTATTATTCCACTACGTGGATTTTTAACATATTGGTTTTCCCTTTTGCTTTAAGAGGCATGCTTGCGGTGTTTATAACGATATCTCCATCCACTACAAATCTCTCCTCTTTCAATTTACTTTGGATATCCATAAAGGTATCGTCTGTAGAAATGGATTTATCGTAATGGTAAGCCCTTACGCCCCACACCAAACTTAATTGGGTGATTAAGGCTTTGTTTCTGGTGAAAATAAAAATATTAGCCAGAGGCCTGTGTGAGGACACCCTAAATGCGGTGAAACCTGATGTCGTTATCCCGACAATGGCTTTGGCTTTAACATTTCTGGATAACCTGGAAGCCATCAGCAGCAAGTTGTTGCTCAGATAATTTTCGTCGTCCTCCGGAATTTTGTAAAGGTTGTGATAGATTTCGGCGTTTTGCTCTATATAGTCAATGACGCTGTTCATGGCTTTAACCGCACCTACCGGGAATTTACCTGAGGCAGTTTCCGCAGAGAGCATGACTGCGTCCGCCCCATCTAATACGGCGTTGGCCACATCATTGGCTTCAGCACGTGTAGGCCGTGGATTGTTGATCATACTCTCCATCATCTGGGTAGCAATAATCACCGGCTTACAGGCCAACTTGCACTTCTCTACCATCCTTTTCTGCCAAAGCGGAACCATCTCCATATTCACTTCCACTCCCAAATCACCACGGGCCACCATTAAAGCATCCGTTGCGTCGATAATGGCATCTATATTGTCCAACGCCTCAGGTTTCTCGATCTTGGCAACGATTTTACAACATTTACCAGCCTTCTTCACTCTTTCTCTTAAATCCAGAATATCCTCGGCAGATCTCACAAATGATAGTGCGATCCAGTCTACCTCATTGGCTAGTCCGAATTCTAAATCGATCAAATCCTTCTCCGTGAGAGACGGGGCACTGACTTTAGTATTGGGGAGGTTGATTCCTTTTCTTGACTTTAGGATTCCGCCGTGGACCACCGTGCAATTCACATTCTTGCCGTCGGTGTCCATCACCACCAGCTCAAGATTGCCGTCGTCGATAAGGATCCGGTCTCCCTGGATTACATCCTGCGGCAGGTTCTGATATACTGTGCTCACGAGCGATGCATTACCGATTACCGGGTCATTGGTGATAGTGATCTTGTCTCCAGGGTTGATTTGAACCCCGTTGTTTTCCATTTCACCCACCCTGATTTTCGGGCCTTGGAGATCTTGAAGAATTCCGATGTTTAATTTATGGTCCTCGTTTATTTTACGGATAAGTCTGATAACCTCAGCGTGCCCCTCGTGGTTTCCATGGGAAAAATTAAGCCTGAAAATATCGACGCCCGACATAACCAGTTCTGTGAGGGTTTTTTCATCGTTGCATGCAGGCCCAACAGTAGCCAAAATCTTTGTTTTATTAAAGATAGGTATTCTCATTTTGTAAATATATTTTAATAGGTTAACAGGTTTTCTTTCGATTTTAATTTTGTTATATCCAACTTTACAACATTTTGGATCAAATTGACTGCTGAAAGAGTCTCAATATAGGAATTTATATTTGTTTCGAGGGTATAATCCTGTAATATCAGGAAGTAATCCATTATCTTTAATTCCGGAATAAGGTACCCCACGAATCCCGTATCCGAATAGGATCGATTTCTCAACAGCTGGACATATCCATGTTCTTTTTTCAATATATATTGTGATAGGATCAGCTCCGGTTGTTTAAGGAATTCCATTCTGAAATCAGCTGCCTTAACCAGATTTATACCCAAACATTTATTGATCAACCAAGCCATCTTATAGTCCTTTAGAGGGGCTACGAGGCCTAAAAGATCAAATTCATATTGGTGGGTAATCTGGAGTGTGCTTTTCTTCATCAGGAAGAATTTTAAAAAAACAAAGGTAAAAATATTATAACAACTTCTATGTCCGAAAGGAATATCTTAAATTTAGTTTCCCCTTTTTTTTGACATTAAGGTTTTAAATATATTTCTTTGCGGAGTGTTTAAACTAAACTGATCACAAAATGTCTGAAATTGCACAAAAAGTAAAAGCCATTATCGTTGATAAGTTGGGCGTAGAAGAGTCTGAAGTTACGCCTGAGGCAAGCTTTACCAATGACCTGGGAGCTGATTCACTGGATACAGTGGAACTCATCATGGAATTCGAGAAAGAATTCAACATTTCAATTCCCGACGACCAAGCGGAACAAATCGGAACTGTAGGTCAAGCGGTAAGCTATCTTGAGGCTAACGTGAAATAATTAAACCACTCAAAATTCCTTTATGGATTTAAAAAGAGTTGTAGTAACAGGTTTAGGTGCTCTCACACCAATTGGTAATACCATCCAAGAATACTGGCAGGGATTATCTACTGGTGTGAGTGGCGCTGCACCTATTACTAGATTTGATGCATCAAATTTCAAAACGCAATTTGCCTGCGAGCTAAAAAACTTCGACGTCAATGATTGGATGGACCGTAAGGAAGCCAGAAAAATGGATCCTTATGCGCAATATGCCATGATCGCTGCGGACGAAGCCATGAGAGACTCCGGTTTGGATCCGGAGAAAATCGATCTTGCAAGAGCCGGGGTGGTTTGGGGTTCAGGGATTGGTGGGCTGAAAACCTTTCAGGACGAAGTCGTTGATTTCGCATTGGGTGACGGCAGTCCACGGTTTAACCCTTTCTTTATCCCCAAAATGATTGCAGATATAGGCGCAGGTTTTATTTCCATAAAGTACGGGTTCCAGGGTCCAAATTTTGCCACTGTATCGGCATGTGCCTCTGCTACCAATGCCTTAATCGATGCATTTAATTATATCCGGTTGGGCAAAGCCAATATTTTTATTACAGGCGGCTCGGAAGCCGCTGTTACAGAAGCGGGAATCGGGGGTTTTAATGCCATGAAAGCCCTCTCC
>DATGMS010000135.1:0-14625 GCA_035307285.1 Cyclobacteriaceae bacterium | reverse complement strand
CCCATTCCCCAAAGTTTAAGGGAATGGGGTGAGCAGGTGGGATGGAGAAGCTTCTCCTTCAATGAATATGAATAAGGTAAAGCCTCCTTAATTTGAACCCCGTCGCCTGTATGGTATGAGGTGTCGGCCGCAACTTTTTTTCGCCAATTTCTTACTTTTCATCCTAACCGTTTTTATTGTTAATGCTTGTGTTTAGAAGCTCCGTGTATACCTCGGTTGTCTTTTCCTTTATTTAGGTACTGAAGTCCTTGGATACCAAAGGCGAAATAAAGGACCTTTCCACGGATTACGTCACCTTTATATCTATTATAAGGAATGTTATTTTTTATCTTTAAGCTAACTGCTTTTTAGCTTTCCTAGAACTTGAGGAGGTGGGTAGCAATAGATTCTGACTAAAGAAAATCGTCCTTTTATCTAAAATCATCACCATAGATAAAATATTGAAGATTATTTCTTATAATTACTATCTATAAAAGCATTGACCCAAAATGATCAATAGGAAGGTAGAAAAGACCGACAATGAACAGCCGGATGAAATTTTTTGCTGGCGACAGTTAAAAGAAGGCGATCGGAACGCCCTGGAAATACTTTACGTAAGATTTGCCCGCACCCTCTTCCAATACGGGATGGCTGTTCAAGCCGACCGTGGTTTGGTCAAGGACTGTATCCAAGAACTTTTTATCGATTTGTGGAAGTATAGAAAAAATTTAAAAGAGACCGACAATGTCAAAGTTTATCTTTGCAGATCCTTATCCAACAAGATATTCAGAGAATTGCATTTGGAGAAGCGACGCCAGAACCAAAATTCTCAGGAAATTTTAGCCTCCCTCTATCCCTTGGAAAGCCAATCACAGGAATATCCCACCGATCCATCCGAGGATAAAATTCATCAACTTCAGCATGCAATTGAAAAATTGCCTGATAGACAGCGGGAATTGATCCAGCACGTCTATTTTAAAAAGCTATCAAGTGAGGAGGTGTCCGAAAAGATGGGCATAGGTATTCAGTCTGTGTATACGCTTACTTGGAAAGCCATCAGTAAATTGAAGAAAAGCCTTGCCTCACTTTTTATCTTCGGGGTCTTTTTATTCTAGCTTTAGTGCACATTAACCTTATATCGGCATCACTAAGTCCAGTGATTGTCTTATACCTTTTGCCAATTTTTAAAGCTATGTCCGACAGTTTTAAATTTTCACCTCTCAATAATTTTCGGAAATAAAATTCAAATAGGAGGATAGATTAAGCATGGTCCCTTCTTATTACATTAGATGACATAGGTATGGATATTTCGAAATTCTCAATAGAAGATTTTATATATGATACTGGGTTCAGGAAGTGGGTTTTGGAACCCGACCCTGATTCCCTACAATATTGGAATGAAATTTTATTAAAATACCCTTATCAGGCCGCAAACATCAACAAAGCCAAAGCAATTCTTCTAAAAATGGAATCTGGAGAGCATGATGACCTTGAGGCAAGGGAATTGGATGAAATCTGGGAGGTTATAGATTGCCATACAAGGCCTACTTTTGGTACTAACACCGAGAGCAAGATAATTCCTTTACATTCAAAATCGGAGTATAAAACCCCCGATACCAAAATGTATAAATACCGTGGGGACTCACAGTTTCTGCGTGTTGCCGCCATTTTGATTGTTTCTGCTTGTTTAGGTATGCTTGCGGCAACGTTTAACAAATATCCAAAGGAGATCGAGGCACCGGCTCCTTTGGCTTATGAAGAGCATCATACTCCACGGGGGGTTAAATCATTTCTTACGCTGAGCGATGGTTCTACGGTAATCTTGAACTCTGGAAGTTCATTAAAATATGTAAAGGGTTTTGATAGTGACAGGAGAGAGGTTTTCCTTAGCGGGGAGGCTTTTTTTAAAGTCTTTAAGGATACGGATCGGCCTTTTATTGTAAGAAAGGAAGATGTAAGTATAGAGGCATTAGGTACGGCTTTTAATGTGGAGGCCTATGGGGATGAAGATCTAAAAATTAGTCTGGTTACTGGAAAAGTGGCAATAGCCCTGCAAGTGGGAGAACAACCACAAGTAATTCTGGAAAAAGGGGAGAGTCTTCAGGTCAAACCATTATCAGGAACATGGGTAAAAGGGAATTTTGCCGAAGACGAAGTATTGGGTTGGACAAAAAAAATCATTGTTTTTAAAAATACACCGGTATCAGAAGCAATTAGGGTTTTGGAGAATTGGTATAGTATCGATTTCCGTCTCGAAAATCAACCCGCTTTCGGGCTTTTAATATCAGGAAGGTTTGAGGATGAAACCCTTGAGAATGTACTACACGGACTGCGCTACACAACCCAACTCCAGTTTGAAATAAAAGATGATGTCGTAAATATTAAATTCTAATTAAACCCAAAAGAATATGATTAAATAAAAAAAGAATAAAAAAATAAACCGAGAATGGGTCAACATCCTCGGCTTAGCATAGTCCGGAATTAAAGACGCCAATCAAAAATACCGGGCTGTATTTATCTAAACCTTATCAGAAAGATTAAAATAAACCTTGTAAAGATATGAAAAACCTTGTACTAAAACATGTTTTGTACATGACCAAATTATTTACTTACGCGTTTCTGATCCAATGCCTCTTCATGAATTTTCTCTTCGCCGGCAATGGCAATGCCCAGGTAAAGAGTATTGAAGAGGTTATGGTTCGAATGTCGCTAGAGCGTCAGCCTATTGAGAATGCCTTCGCCACGATAGAAAAGGTATCCGACTTTAGTTTTGTTTATACCAATAAGGATGTTAAAGACATCCCCAATATTTCCTTGGAAAATAAAAGCAGAAGTCTATACGATATTCTCAAGGAGATCGCGCTCCAGACCGGACTGGAATTCAAACAGATTAACAATTCCATCTTGGTTCAAAAATCAAAAAAGAACTTTCCTCGAGAATCGGTAATTATTGTAGATAGCGAGGTCACTATTACTGGAGTAGTTACCGACAGCAGCGGTGAAGCCATCCCTGGCGTTACAATCTCTATTCAAGGAACCTCAACAGGGACTGCAACTGACCTTGATGGTAGGTATTCCATTGTCGTACCGGATGGTTCGATATTGGTGTTTTCGTTTATAGGATTTGAAACCCAAAGTGTCGCAGTAGGAAACCAAACGGTGATCGACGTTGTGCTTGCTGAGGATATGGCTTCGTTGGAAGAGGTAGTGGTAGTGGGCTATGGCGTCCAAAAGAAGGCCACACTCACGGGATCTGTTAGCGCATTAAAGGGTGACGAAATTTCCCAAGTGCCGGTGCCGAACATCTCCCAGTCTTTGGCCGGAAGGGTGTCGGGGGTAAGTATGAGACCTAACGGAGGGCAGCCGGGCCATGATGATCCCGATATCCATATCCGTGGTATTGCCACTACTGGCAATAGCCAGCCGCTGATAGTAGTAGATGGTATCAGAAGGGACAATATTCGGCAGGTCGATCCTGCAAGTATAGAGTCTATCACCATTCTGAAAGATGCGGCGGCCGTGGCACCCTACGGAATTGGTGGGGCCAATGGGGTGGTGCTGATCACTACCAAAAAAGGTGTGTCAGGTAAGCCACGCGTTTCTGTCAACACGTCTATAGGCTACCAAAACCCAACTTACCTGCCTAACATGCTCTCTGCAAAGGATTATATGACCCTTCAGAACGAGGCTTACCTTAATCAAACCCCGGGCGGAACCAATTTCCCCAACAACCCTGAGACGGTTGCAAACTATGATGCACTGCACCGCGAAGACCCTTGGAGATATCCCAACTCCAACTTCTTGGACGTTTTCAACAAAAATACCCCAATCCAAAATCACAACGTGCAGGTAAGTGGTGGTAACGAGTTCATTACCTATCACGCCGGTGTCGGGTATTTTGACCAAAAGGGTATATTTGATCCGGTTAATTACAGAAGATACAATTATAATTTAAACCTGGAGGTTGCGGCCACGAGCAGTACCCGAATAGGGATGTCGATCTTAGCAAGCATAGAGAATACCAATGATGTGGATGCGGATGAGACGACTTCAGGACACCTTTTTAGAAGCTTCTACAAGTTTCTTCCCAACCAGAGCTTAGTTTTCCCCGAAGGGGACAAATGGGGTGAATCATCTGCCAATACCCCCGTGGGTGTGCTTCGTTCGCCGGGTTATCGCAGGACTCAAGGCAACACCCAGTTAGCCACCTTCTTTGTGGAACAGCAGATAATAGATGGCTTGAGTGTAAGGGGCGTGTTTAGCTATGATCCAAATAGTAGGAAAACCAAGCTTTGGCATGTGCCATTTGTCTATCATAAGATAGATCTTTCACAGCAGCCTTATACCTATACTGAGGCTATTTCTCTCCAAGAAGGCGCCGGAAGGCCATTTAGATGGTTGGGACACGAGGACTTCAGTATGGTGAATTACACTTATCAGGGCTATATCAATTACCAGAAGACGTTTGGGGACCACTCTGTGACAGCTCTGGGGGTAGTCGAAGTTCGGGAAACTTCCTCTTCAGAACTGATGACAAGAAGGAACAATTTCGCCATAGGTATAGACGAACTGAGTTTTGGTAGTTCTGACAAGCTTGACTATGATAACAGCGGCATTTCTTCTACCGGCACTGAGATCGGCTACGTGTATCGTGTAGGCTATACTTATAAGGATAAGTATATTTTGGAGGCCGCCGGTCGGTATGATGGGCATTATTATTTTGCTCCAGGGGAAAGATGGGGATACTTCCCGGCATTTTCCGGCGCCTGGAGGATCTCTGAAGAGAGCTTTATGAAGCAGAATTCCTGGCTGGATGAGTTGAAGATCCGCGGCTCATGGGGTAAGGCAGGAATGTTGGCAGGTGGCCCGTTCCAATATCAAGCAGGATACGATCTGAGAGGAAGTGCCTATGCGTTTGGTAACGGTACATTGGTGCAAGGTTCACGTGTGCCCAGGGAAGCAAATCCGAATATTACTTGGGAAATTTCTACAAAGTCCAACGTAGGGTTTGACCTGTCCTTATGGAGCGGAAAATTGGATTTGGAAGTGGATTATTTCATGGAAAACCGAACAGGTATGTTGTTGGCACCTCAGGTGACCCTGCCCGTGGAATATGGTTTATCCTTGTCCCAAGAAAACAAAGGGAGGATGGAAGGCAAAGGAGTTGAACTCACCCTTGGTACCCGCCAGCGTTATGCCAACGGGCTTGACTTCTCTGTACAGGCCAACTTCACCTATGCCACCAACAGTATGCTCGAGGTGTTCGAAACGGATGCTGAGCGCAACAATCCGAACCGAACAAAGGTAGGACGGCCGTATCAGACACCTTACGGTTATAAGTCATCCGGCTTATTTCAACTTTCAGATGATAAAAACGGTGACGGGATTATTAATGGAGAAGATGGCTATAACGTCGTACAGTTTGGGGACCTTCATCCGGGTGATGTACGCTATGTTGATCTAAGTGGACCAGAGGGAACCCCCGATGGCGTGATCAACGATCATGACTTAACCGTTATCGGTAAACCTTATTATCCTCTTATGACTTTTGGACTTTCTCCGACAGTTTCATGGAAAGGCTTTGACCTTGGGCTGTTTTTCCAAGGTAGTGGGCAATCCAGTATTAATGTAAGGCAGTTTATGACGGTACCGTTTGAAAACAACGGCAGTAACACCGGATATGAATATCTGGACAACCGATGGACGCCGGAAAATCCTGGTGGAAAATATCCTCGATCTACTCCAGCGCCATATGCCAACAATACCAAGGACTCGGACTTCTGGTGGATCAACAGCAGCTATCTCAGACTCAAAACTTTGAACATAGGATATTCTCTGCCTACCTCCTTGGTAGAAAAGTTGAAGCTTAGCAGTGTGCGGATTTATGGTGTTGCACAAAACGTTTTCACGCTTAGCAAGATCAAGCATATTGATCCTGAAATGGGATATACTGACCGCGAGACGGCCTATCCAGTGATGAAGGCAACCACCATCGGTCTTGATATTAGTTTTTAACCTCAAAACCTGAAGATATGTTATCTAAAATCAATTATATAAAAGGACTCTGTCTTGCTTTTGGGCTGTCAATGTTTGCCATGTCATGTGACACCACCGAATTTTTGGAAAACGAAAACAAAGCGAACCTCAATGACCAGACCCAATGGGAGTCTGAACCTAATGCGGATGTATTCCTCAATGATGTCTACAGCGAGATTCCCAATAAGTGGAACTTGGCGGAAAACCTAGACTACTATTCGGACGACTACAACATAAGCCATTACTACACTGCGTCTAACTGGCGGGGAGGAATAACGGCGGTTCCAACGCAAAGCACAGACAACGTTTGGGGAGGAACTCATGGTCCAACTTACGGCTATACCTGGTCTTCCTTTTTTGTCAAAATTCGGAAGTGCAACACCTTCATAGAGAAGCTTACTGAGAATCAAGCTAACTTCTCGGAGGAGTATTTTAAAGCCCGGATTGATGAAGCACGTTTCTTAAGGGCCTTCTTTTACAGCGAGTTTTTTGTTCATGTGGGAGGATTACCGATCATCACGAAGCCGTTGGACCGCAACACCATGAGCGAAGACGAATTACAAGTAAAAAGAGCCACCTTTCAGGAGACCTTTGATTTCATCACCAGTGAACTGGAAGATATTGTCAATAATGGTGCGTTGAACATCAAGTACAATGCAGGAGAAAGAGATGCAGGTAGAGCTACTTTAGGTGCGGCGCTTGCACTGAAGGGCTGGGTGGAGTTGTTTGGCGCTAGCCCATTATTTAATACCGCTGCGCCGTACCTTCCGGATCCAGGAAACTTCGTGCACTTCGGCAACAACGACCAGGCGAGGTGGAAAAGAGCCGCGGACACCAACAAACAATTTATCAACATGTTCGGTGACGGGCAATACTATGATCTCTTTCCCGAAATTTCCAACTTCTGGCGGACATCGAACGAATATAATGCTGAAGTAGTATGGGACCGGCAGGTGGTGGCCAACGTAGGTGGCATGGGCGGCAACTACGAAACTCGGGGTGGGCCGACTTATGTGCTCGGCGAATACCGTTCTTGGGGGAATTATAATCCTACCCAAGAAGTTGTAGACCAGTTCTTAATGGCCAATGGAAAGCGTATAGACGATCCCGATTCTGGTTATGATCCACAGGCTCCTTATGTCAATCGTGAACCACGTTTTTACGACTTCATAGTGTATGATGGAGCGCCGTACAAATTGGACTGGATGCCTAGGGCGGATACGATTTACACTAGGATAGATGAGACGTCACCAGACCCCGACAAAACCAACCAGATAGATCTTGCCGGAACAACGGATGTGGGGGATTCTGGTTACTACCAAAAGAAAAAGTTTAACCATGATGCTGCACCGGGAACCGACGCAAGCGGACAGAATTATGTCTTCATACGGTACGCAGAGGTACTGCTAAACTACGCAGAGGCGCTAAATGAAGCCGAAGGCCCAACCCCCGATGTATATGCTGCACTGAACAAGCTCAGGGAGCGTGCCAATGTCCCTTCGTTGGCAACTGGATTAAGTCAGGACGAGATGCGGCAGGAAATCCGTCGGGAACGTAGGGTGGAGCTATCTTTTGAGAACAAGCGATACCTTGACAACAAACGCTGGAAGATCGCCGAAGATGTTATGGACAAGCCTAGACATAACATGGTGATCAGAAACACCAGACCTTCGGATAACAGTGGAACTTGGGTCTACAGTGTGGAGGAGGAAATCAAGTATAATGTAAGGTTTGAATTAAAACAATACATGAGTCCTATCCCTCAAAACGTCCTAGATCAAAATAGTAAGATCACACAAAATCCCGGATACTAAATCGCTAGTAGCAGTGATTTCAATAGTATAATCAGGTTCGGGGGCACTGTTAGTAGAAAGAAGCGGGTTCTTTGATCTTAACCGATTAGAATAGCTGTATATGAGTAGAGAGCCGCTTTAAGGAGAGAATAAGGTGCTATGAAATAGAAGAAGACCCGGAATCCTGACATCAGGGACCGGGTCTTTTTGTGTTAAGACTTATCGGCTAAAGCTTCATAAACTTTAGCTAAAAAGATAGGGTACAATGGATCCCGCTTATACATATTGATGTAAAACAGGACGATTAATTCGTTTTCCGGGTCAATAATATATTCGGTGCCAAGCATTCCTCCCCATGCATAAGCGGAATTGGAAACGGCATCGACGGGTTTTTTTACCTCATTATAAAGTTCGAAGCCCAGACCAAATTGAAAACCTTCACCTCCAGAATTGGTATCGGGAAGCCTGTTTACTGTAGTCATAGATTCAACGGTTTCTGACTGCAAGACACGGTAACCATTGAACTCCCCTTTGTTCAACAACATTTGACAAAACTTTGCATAATCTCCGATGGGTCCATTCAAGCCTATTGCCCCTTCGGCGTAGGTCTGTTCGCTGCAAACCGCTCCTTCAGCGTACATGGTGGATCCAGCTTCCAAGGTTCCATCTGCTGCAGTGTAGGGTTTGACGAAGCGGTCCAAGGCATCAGGAGGATAAAACCAATCTGTGTCGTCCATCCCCAACGGGTCCAAAACTGTTTCTTTTACATAATCCCTCAGGGATTTGCCGGAAATGCGTTCTACCATATACCCAAGCATATTGGTACTGATATGGTAGTCCCATTGGCTTCCCGGATCAAAGCCCAAGGGGTATTTTGCCAAGGAAAGCATTTCTTCTTCCAAGAGCTTTGATTCGTTATTGCCCCCAAAGGTGCGTTGCCCGCAGGGAGGGGATGCCGGTACGTTACCGCCAAATCCCGCCGGTACTGTTGGTTTATTCCCGCTTTCGGCACGACGTATATCGCGGACCAACCCAGCATTGAGACCAGAAGAGTGGGACATTAGGTGCGCAAAGGTCATGGGTGTTTGAACGGCTCGGGTTTCATAAGTGCCATCTTCATTCACTTTCGTCACAACCTGGTCAGATATATCAGGGAAATACTTTGATACCGGATCGTCAACTGCCACCAAACCTTTTTCCACCAGTGTCATAAAGGCCACCGTAGTAACGGCTTTGGTCTGTGAGAACATCACATAATAATCATCAATAGTTGCTGGGATTTGGCTTTCAAGGTCTTTCCATCCAACAGCTTTGTTGTAAAGTACATCTCCGCCTTTTGCAACAAAGGCAGCCACCGCATTGATTTTTTTGTCATCTACAAAGGATTGAAGTAGAGAGTCTATAGTTTTAAGCTTTTCCTCATTTAAGCCATGTTCAGTTAGGTCGGTGTTCTCGTTAAATCTCTGAGAAGATTTTTCTTTCTTAACTTGTGAGGGATTACAGGACAAGATCAATACTAGCAAAAGAAGGCTGGCGGGTGTTTTCATAATTGCTATAATGGTGAATTAATCCATGTTCTTTTTCTCAACAGTCCATTCCGCCGATTGGGACAGGCCTGCAGGATTTCCAGTAAACATTTTACTCGCTTCCTGATCCTGCTTCAGCTGCCATTTGTACCAAGCAGTCGCCACCCGAGCAAACTCCCCACCATTGGGCTGGCTATAAGTACCTCCATGCCCTACGTCCATATTGGCCATGAAAATTGGAACATGGTTGATTCGTTTGTAATCGTCCATTCCGTTATTGTAGGCGATATCAGAGGGTCCTCCCAACAAGTAAAGCGTAGGGGTATGGATTTTTTTTAGTTCGTCCTTGCTAAGCTGAGGCATGCCAGGCATTCCGCCTCTCTGCTCAACAAATAAGCCGCTGTTACAAACGACAATGGTCGTGATTCTGGGATCACCGGCCACTTCCAGTGTTTGAAGCCCGCCGCAGGACATACCGCTCACCGCAATATTGTCAACGTCTATTTTATTATAATAAGGGCTGTCTTTGTCGCTATTCTGGGCGATGGCCCAGTCGATAGCATCCAACAATTGTGATGAAACCGAGCGGTCCTTTGCTTGTTCTCCTTCTTCCTTGGGCATAGTGCCGATTGCAACCACGAGAAAACCATGAGAAGCGACTTCGTTTAAAAAGTTGACATGCTCCCATGGGGAGTTATAACAGGCCCCATTGCCCCAAGCTATGACAGGAAGCTTGTGTTGTTCGCTGAAGGCACTTAGGTCCTGTGGCCTGAATACAGTGTGTGTAGCTAACGAAGGCTCGGTCATCATCTGGGCGGTGAATTTTCCGGTTCCGCCATCTTCGACGATTCGTGTTGCACTCTCTTGGCCGAAGGAGAAATGTGTGCTGAAAATTGATAAGATGAATAAGACAATAAGGGGCTTAAAATGTTTTTTCATTTTTTGGCTTGTTTTAAGGTTTATTTTGAGTTCCATAAAAATAGATAATATATTTTATCTCTTGCAAGAAGAAAGCAATATAAACAACCATGCGGGAAGGTGTATTGTTGGTGTAATTGGTGGGGTAGCCGGAAATATTTTATTAAACTCCTGAATACTTTTATACCCGTCTACGGCAATCGTTTTTTCCATCGATGGATTTCAACTAACACATTCGTTTTACCTGATGCTAAATAAAAGGTTAATTGATGCTTAACTGCCTAAATTTTAGGTTAATAGGTTTTGATATTACTTCGGATAACCGTAAATTAAAAGAGTTTTATATGGCGCTGGTGGAGTTGGACCAGAAGGATATCATTTCAAATACCCTCATCCTGTAGAAGAATTCTAATATTCGTTCAGGATGCCGACAGCCTAAAAGCGGAATTCAAAATATCAAGATGATGCCCGGACTATCTTCAATTGTGCGCTGGAAAAAAAGAAATACCGTCGTTTCCTGGGTTTTTCTAAAGCTTATAACGGTGGTAATATTCAGCCGTAAAAATCTGAACAACCATATTGAATCCCTTGATGATACCTTAACCCATCATTGTACGGAAAAAAACAGAACCAGATGGGTCAACCGGATCAACTACTTGGTTCGACCCAAGTTCATCAGAAGGTTTATAGAGGACCGTTTAAACAGGCAGATTCCTTTCCACGAAAGAGTGGTTCTTTCCTTAGATGAAGAACTTTCCGCCAACCTGGTTTACGACAAGCTTAAGAAGAACCGTCAAAGGTGGAGCAACTGGTATGGCAACCATGCCTCTGAGCCTTTACAATTTTTTGTGCCGGGAAAAGGAAGCATTGCAAAGTTTAATGAGCTGGAATGGGGGGAATACGACTTTGAAGCGCTTGTGGAGATAAGTGGAAAGGTTAAGATGGCCGAACAAGAAGGGAGGAGAATCAGGGCAATAGGCTCCGGACACGGGCTGACAGCTGTATCCCAATGTGAAGACTTTATCATCTGCACACAAGACCTTAACCTTACCCAAAGAAAAGCCAGGAATTTTATTAAAAACGAATATATTGATGGTTTTGATGTTATGGTCAACTACAATAATAAAAAGGCGACTGAAAAACATTTTTTATTTGAAACAGGCGGAGGCACCAAAGTAGATCATTTGATTATTGCTCTTGAAAAACAGGGCTTGGCATTGATCAACAAGGGCGGATCCGGCATTCAGGCGATTGCTGGGGCGATAGCCACATCAACCCATGGATCCGGGATAGGAATCGGTCCCTTACCGGGAATGGTGCGATCAATGACCCTGGTAGGTAAAGGAGGCCAGATTTTTCGGATAGAACCCCGAAACGGGATCACAGACGCGGAGCTCTTTGCAGAGGACGCAGAAGTGCGGACATTTGGCATTCAGTTGATTCAGGATGATGAAGTTTTTAATTCCGCCATCGTAGGTATAGGTTCAATGGGCGTAGTGTTTTCGTTGATCCTAGAGGTACAGGAGAAGTATGACCTGTATGAGGAAAGGGCAATGTGGGATTGGGACAAGTTGAAAGTGGAGATGCAGGAGACGGGGGTATATACCTATGTGAATAAACATCGGCATTTTGAGATATTGATCAATCCTTATCTAGACAATCAAAAACAGCAAAGGTTAGAAAACGCCAGAAAATGCCTGGTTACCACCCGGGACTACAGCGAATCTTGTGAGATTCCGCGCAATGCCCATAAGGTTCGCAATTATCTTTCTTCCTTTGTGTCAGGTATAGCGATTTCCGGCCGTCTTTCGCACTGGGTGTTCAATAAAAACAATGCGTCCATCCCTAGGCTTACGGATAATTCCTTGAGACGTTTGGTGGATCATGCGGAAGATGGGGGCGGTTACCATGCTCCCTCTTATAAAGTGTTGGACCAGGGTTTGGGGGAACTTAAATTTTATGGTTATGCGATAGAAATAGGGTTCGAGTTAGATCAGGTTTTTGAGGCGGTTGATTTGATTATCGCCGTTTGTGAGGAAGCTAAAGCTTATGAGCACTATTTGGCAGCTCCTTTTTCCCTCCGTTTTGTTAAACAGTGTTCCGCCCATCTTTCAATGATGAACAAGGCAGACATGTGCATGATTGAGGTGGTAAGTGTTAAGGGGGTCACAGGTACCATTTCCCTTTTGATGCGGCTGGAACGGGAACTGCTTAAAATAGGAGGGGTGCCTCATTGGGGACTTTCGCTCTTGCCTTGGACTTCAGAAACAGTCGAACATGCTTTTCCTCATTTTCAAAAGTGGAAGAAAAACCAGGCAACCTATGGGGGAGAGGCATTTGTTAATGCATTTGTGCAAAACATCTTAGACTGATTTTTTTGATTTTCTAAACGCGGCTAATTCTTGATAGACCCTTTTTCTGGCCCTGTTAATGGCTCCTACAGGCTCATGGTCTATCATACATACCCAAGGAGAGAAGGATAAGCCTTCTCCAATAGCCACCCTTTCTGCATAATCAAACTCTTGGGGAGGTATCCAAAGGTCAGCCACGGGGATGCTCTCCTTTTTCCATTCCACGGAGGTGTTTTCCAAGGGTTCTGATTTACAGTTTTCATGAATTTGGATATGGAGCGCAAAAGCATGTTCCTCATGCTGCAGGTCCTTTTTTAGCTGTTCCTTTAAAAAATTATCTGTCTTGGGCCCACCCAGCGTGTATCCCAAATGAGGACGGTGGGGAATCAATAGAAACTTGACGTACATTTCAGGTCCATATCTAAAAGCTCCTCCGGAGAAATACCGCTGGGCCAATAAGTTGTCATGTTTTTTGGAGTGTTTTAGCGTCAGAAAAAGACTTCTCCAATGGCCCGGGTGAAGAACAAATAATAACCTTTCCTTCCACCCAAAAAGCACTGCCCGAATAGCTTTTCGGTAGAGCGGGATGTTCCAGGCAGAGAGAATAGGACTTGTAGTGAGCAAAAAATTTTGGCAATTGACTCCTATTGGATCTATTTCTGATACTTCGCCGGGCACTTCTAGTACTTTTATGGCAAGTCCCCTTCCTGAGCTGTTTTTGTCAGATTGGATTTTAGGAGGAGCATTGGAAAAGCGTAGCCAAACTTCAAAGCTTTGGATATTCTGGAAGAGCCCCTGCCGAAGAGGTTCAGGAATATTCCTTCTAAGCTGTAACCTGCCCTTCAGACAGCCGTGCATCTTAGGATGAAAATTCCTTTTGACATTCCCATCGGGATAGGTTTTTTCAAGGAAAGCTTTCATCGTATCGATGAGGTCCTGGATATCTTTTTCCTCCTTATCGGTCGCTTGATTTTTCATAATGGGCAAGAAACTGTATGGCCTTTATTCCAGGAAAAAAGAAATATCCGCCTCCTCTGATCAAAGTGAAATTTGGAAGTCAGGTCAATTTTTCCTTGACTGGATACGTTGGAATACTGAATTCGTCTGTTTTAAATTCCCCATCTTTATAGTGGTTTCCTACAAGGGGATCTGCATCATGTTCCAAACCGCCAAATTTTGGGAAGTTGATCCAATTATTTTGGACAAATTCGAACTGCCTCCTGATGTCGGTCACTAAGCAGATAAAATGAAGTCCTCTTTCTTTGTTATCTGCCTCCATATCCATGATTTTCCCGGGTTCTAGATCCTTATTGACCGGTTCTCCATAAGGCCTCCCTTTCCTCAGCATCCGGTGCTTTGCGACCATCTGTGTCGAATCAACCTGTGTTTTTTCCGTTACTAGATGATCTCTGGGATTGGTTCTCCTGATGTGGGCGCCAATAGGGCATTTTAGTCCCCATTTGTCCTGGTCCCAGTAGCCAAAATCATTTGTTTCGGCCAAATCAGGCTTGTTTTGGTCGGGGGAAAGGGTCATCGGCGTTCCGTCGGGCCATCTTCCCACCATTTTGCTCCCCAACCTGATGGCTTCATCTTTATTTCCACCTTTCTCTAATAAGAAAGTCCAAAATTTACAGACATCCTGATGCATCTGCCTAAAAACAAGATAACTGCCGTTTTTTCCCAAATCTTTTAGCCGTTCATTGTTTGTTGTAGGAGGTAGAATAGCGTTTTCATCTATTTCAGCCGGAACGGAAGGAGAGGGGGCAAGCTCATCGTAAAGGTTTTTATAGCCTAGGATAAATTCCCCCGCAGGAAATGTCTTCCCGGGTATCTTCTCAATACCGCTAACCAGTTCCTCTATTATGGGGCGGGATAAATCGTCCCGAAACCCAAAATGTTCTTTATGTTCGTGTAACATTCCTGTAGGAAGGGAATGTAAGAGTTCTACCCCAAAATGAGCGGTACGTTCCAATTCTTGGGCCAACGCATCCACCAACGTTTCTTTATCTTTGGAATAGAGCA
>DATGMS010000134.1:0-2504 GCA_035307285.1 Cyclobacteriaceae bacterium | reverse complement strand
AAGACTGCTTCAGGAGGAGCCTGAGCCGGAGAAAGCAAGGCAATATCTAACCATCCAGAGAAATGGCAAACGGCTGCTTCAACTGGTCAACCAATTGTTGGATATCAAGAATATTGAGAAAAAGGGGTTGAGTTTTAATCCTTCGGAAGGTGATGTTATAGCCTTTATCGAGGATCGGGTGCATGCTTTTTTAGACTTGTCGGAGAAGAAGCATATCGAGCTCAGGTTTACATCCGAACTGGAAGCTTTCACGACACAATTTGATGAGGATAAATTGGAGAAAATCCTTTTTAATCTGCTTTCAAACGCATTTAAATTCACCCCTGACGAGGGGAAAATCGAGGTGAACATCAGTCTGCTTCGGAACGAAGGAGACGAGTTCCCCTTATGTATCCGTATAAAAGACACAGGTATTGGCATACATCAGCAAGATTTGCCTAGGATCTTTGAAAGGTACTATACCTCGGATCATCAAAATAAGGTGCTCAACCAAGGGAGTGGAATCGGTCTCTCTCTGGCCTTGGAATTCGCCAAGTTGCATGGAGGGGATATCGATGTAGTCAGTGAACTTGGTAAAGGGACCACCTTTTTCGTTAAGCTTCTTCTCCCGGTAAAGGAAGGTGTTCTTCAGAAAAGGGACACGCAGGAGGAAGAACAGAACGCTATTTCTGATATGTCTAATGGCAAGCAAGTGATCCTTTTGGCGGAGGATAACGAGGAGTTTCGGCACTATCTGGCGGATTGTCTTTCTGAAGAGTTCAATGTGATTATGGCAGAAGACGGCAAGGTGGGATTACAGAAAGTGCTGAGCCATATGCCGGATTTAATCATCACCGATATGATGATGCCCCATATGGACGGTGTTGCACTATGCCAGCATGTGAAAAAAGACATCCGTACCTCCCATATTCCCGTGATTATACTCACGGCCAGGAATTCGGAAGAGAAACAATTGGAGGGACTTGACTCCGGTTGTAACCTTTATATTACCAAACCTTTCAATCTGGATATTTTGCTTTCCAGTATCCGCAACCTGCTCCAGGAAAGGGAAAGACTCCAGCAATTCTATCGTAAGAAGATCAGTGTCCACGCTAGCGAACAGCAAATCGAAAGCCTGGACGATCAATTGATCCAGAAGGCGATACAATTGGTAGAAGCCAATCTGGAAGATCCTGATTTCTCTGTGGAGCAGATGAGCCGGGAGTTGGGGATGAGTAGGGTGCATCTTTATAAAAAACTCAGTTCTCTTACAGGCAAAAGTCCGGTGGAATTCATCCGTTTGATCAGGATCCAACGGGCGGCCCAGCTGCTCGGTACCAGCCAGCTCACCGTTTCTGAAATTGCTTATAAGGTAGGCTATAACAACGCCAAATATTTTTCCAAGCACTTCAAGCTAGAGTATGGGGTACTTCCTTCTGTATACGGCAGCAAGAAGGGGGAAGTCGTCGGTCTGTAAGCTTGGGTGTCAGGTCGTGCGTCATTCTGAACTCGTTTCTGTGTCATTCCGAACCTGTTCCGTGTCATTCCGAACTTGTTTCGGAATAGGCGGAAGGAGGCCTGTCTTTCCATAGGCTGAAGTGAAACCCAAAAAGGCCGTTTTTAGCGACATGTAGGGACCGGAACCTCCAAGTAGTACAGCGGAACCTCCAAGTAGTACAGCGGAAGTTGCAAGTAGCCCACCGGAAGTTGCAAGTAGCCCAGCGGAAGTTGCAAGTAGCCCACCGGAACCTCCAAGTAATGCTCGGGAACCCCCGAGTAATGCTCGGGAAGCTCTAAGTAGCCCACCGGAACCCCCAAGCAGTTGCTCGAGAAGCTCCAAGTGTTGCTCCGGAACTGCCGAATAGTGTCCCGAAAGCCCTAAGTATTGTTCGGGAAGATCTAAGCAATTCATTGCAGGGTTTAGGTAACGTTCGAAAAACTTTAAAGAGACTCCGAAAGCTATTTTCACATTGGATGTTTTTAGGTGCGCCATGGCCTTGCTTCATGCGAGTTAACATTTGATACCCTATAAAGAAACATCTGCATCCCCTCTCTATTAAGGACATAACCTACATTTGGAGCAGATAAGCCCAGAATATACCGAAGACCGCCTTCCGCTGCCTCTTTATTTTTCTGGGTTGATCCAAGTATCTTTTTCTAACAATTAACCCTGCTTATGTTTCAGATTTTCCTACAACCAGGCGTGCGGACTAACCGAAGATCGGCTTCTCCCATCGTCAGCCGGATCGGATGCTCCGGTTATTCACTGCAAAATCAAACCTTATGCTCATGAAAAAAATAATACCATTTCTATTATTCCTTCTAGTGGGAGTAGCGCAGGCGCAGGTGACTGTCCAAGGTACTGTCACGTCCCAGGCGGATGGTTTGGGAGTTCCCGGAGTCACCATCCAGATCAAAGATACCAATTCCGGTACGGCCACTGATGTGGATGGCAGGTATTCTATCGCGGTTCCTTCTTCCGCTGCTACACTGGTCTTCCGTTCCATAGGATTCAAATCTCAGGA
>DATGMS010000133.1:0-2007 GCA_035307285.1 Cyclobacteriaceae bacterium | reverse complement strand
GTCATCACTGGATTGTACGAAGTCCACCAAGACATCAACGATTTACCCGGACTGAGGTGGTTCTACGGTGGCGGAGCACATATTGGTACATGGAATGGTAACAGAGGCCATCACAATTGGAAGTATAACCGCAACGGCCATACGGTTTTTGGCTTGGATGGGATCATCGGACTGGACTATAAATTTTTAGAGGCACCCATTAATCTTGGATTGGATTATAAACCGGCTTTTAACATAAGCAATGACGTCGGTTTCTGGGGAGATGAGGTAGCTTTATCCATAAGATTCACCTTTTAATTATCAGCAGGAGGTAGACCCACCCGCTCCATCATTAAACCAAAAGCAAATGGCCAACCTTATAAAATCATTTTCGACCATAAAATCATTACTAAAGAACATTGACCTAAAACAAGTTCAACAGCTTTCCAAGAAAGTTGACCTCAATGAAATGATGGGAATTGTCTCGGGCATGAGCGAGGAGGATTTGGGGAAAATGATGAAGATGATGAAGGGCGGGAAAGGCAAAAAGAGGGAACTTCCAGAGGTAAACGGAGACTTTTATGAATTGGGATCCACCCTTACTCCCGAAGAACGTGAAATCCAGCTAAAGGTACGGGAATTCATGAACCGTGAAATCCGTCCCATTGCCAACGAATACTGGAACAAAGCTGAATTCCCCCACCATATTATACCAAAAATGGCTGAGCTGGACATAGCCGGTCTTACCTATCAGGGCTATGGATGTGCGGGAAAATCAGCTCTACTGGAAGGTTTTGTCGCGATGGAAATGGCCAGAGTCGACACTTCTCTATCGACCTTTTTTGGCGTGCAGAGCGGACTGGCGATGGGATCCATTTATTTGTGCGGTTCGGAACAACAAAAGCAGGAATGGCTCCCGAAAATGCAAAAACTTGAAATTATCGGTGCGTTTGGCTTAACCGAACCGGAGGTAGGATCGGGTGCTGCGGGCGGATTGACTACGACATGTAAAAGAGAGGGGGATGAATGGGTTATAAACGGTCAGAAAAAATGGATAGGCAATGCCACCTTTTCCGACCTTACCATCATCTGGGCGAGGAACCTAGAGGACAATGAGGTAAAGGGCTTTATTGTACGGAAAGGCAATCCCGGTTACCATGCCGAGAAAATGGAAAATAAGATGGCTTTACGGACGGTCCAAAACGCCCTGATTACAATGAAAAATTGTAGAGTTCCGGAAAGCGACCGACTTCAGGAAGCCAACTCTTTCAGAGACACCGCTAAAGTGCTGCGGATGACCCGTGCCGGTGTTGCTTGGCAAGCTGTGGGCTGTGCCCGGGGAGCTTACGAAGCGGCTTTGAAATACACCAATGAACGCATCCAGTTCGGAAGGCCTATCGCCAGCTTCCAATTGGTTCAAGACTTGCTGGTAACGATGCTCGGCGACCTGACCGCTATGCAGACGATGGTATTTCGCCTATCCCAAATGCAGGACAATGATGAACTCTTGGATGAGCATGCTTCCTTAGCTAAAGTATTTTGCACCCTTAGGATGAGGTCCATTGTGGATCATGCCAGGGAATTGTTTGGCGGAAACGGGATATTACTTGAATACGACATTGCGCGGTTTGTGGCAGATGCCGAAGCCATCTATTCGTACGAAGGAACCAAGGAGATCAATTCACTTATAGTCGGTCGTGCCATTACCGGACATAGCGCTTTTGTCTAAAGCCAAGCTGACTTTTCTTTGAAAAATGCTTCAATGCGATATTTTTTCCCGAATTTCGGGCCATGGATTGGATCGTTGAAGGATTTGTAAATGGCCTACAGCAAATGACCTGGCTTGAGGGTATTGCTGTATTTTTTGGTGTTGCCAGTGTATTTTACTCCATGAAGGAGAACATCTGGGTTTTCCCCACAGGTATTATCAGCACCCTCATCTATGTATGGATATGCCTTCAAGTGGGCTTGTATGCTGATATGGGAATCAATGCTTACTATTTTTCCATGTCAATCTATGGTTGGTAT
>DATGMS010000132.1:0-3707 GCA_035307285.1 Cyclobacteriaceae bacterium | reverse complement strand
TTAGAAAGCTGGTTTATTAAAACCACTGCCTACAAAGACAGGATGGTGGAACTCAACAAGACCATCAATTGGAAACCTGAGGCTACGGGTACCGGGCGTTTTGGCAATTGGTTAGAGAATCTGGTGGATTGGAACCTTAGCCGCTCAAGGTTTTGGGGAACCCCTCTGCCCATTTGGAGAAATGAGGATGGATCCGAGACCAAATGCATCGGTTCCATCGCCGAATTGAATCAGGAGATCGCTCAATCTATTGCAAAGGGCTATATGACGGAATTCCCTTTTAAGGGGGAAAAGGCCGACCTTCACCGGCCTTATGTTGATGAGATTGTATTGGTTTCTTCTACAGGGGAGAAAATGACCCGTGAGCCCGACCTCATCGATGTATGGTTTGACTCCGGGGCTATGCCGTATGCGCAGTGGCATTATCCTTTTGAGAATGAAGAAGTATTTAACGCCAACTTCCCCGCAGATTATATTGCCGAGGGAGTGGATCAAACGAGGGGATGGTTTTTCACCCTTCATGCATTGGCCGTGATGCTTTTTGATAGCGTTGCGTTTAAGAATGTTGTTGCCAATGGCTTGGTGCTAGACAAGAACGGGAACAAGATGTCCAAGCGTCTTGGCAATGCCGTTGATCCCTTCATGACCCTGAAAACGTATGGTCCGGACGCACTGCGCTGGTACCTGCTTTCCAATGCCAATCCGTGGGACAATTTGAAATTCAATATGGAAGGAGTGGCAGAAGTACAACGTAGGTTTTTCGGAACCCTTCAGAATACGTACAACTTTTTTGCGCTTTACGCCAACCTTGATGCTTTTGTTTACGAGAAACAAAAGACAATTCCGGTAGACCAAAGGCCAGAGCTAGATCGCTGGATCATTTCTAAACTCCAATCTTTGATAGCCGAAGTTGAAAGTTCCATGGACCAATATGACGCTACAAGGGCCACACGGGCGATCATGGGCTTCACTGTCGATCAGTTATCCAACTGGTATGTCCGATTGGCCAGAAAGCGATTCTGGCGTGGCGAGATGAATGCAGACAAGCAGGCGGCTTACGAAACGCTATATGAATGTCTAATGACCTTGAGCCAGTTGATGTCTTCCTTTGCCCCGTTCTATGCCGACTGGCTGTTCGGGAATCTGACAGATGATGCCAAGGAGTCCGGCCACTCGATTGCCGAATCCATACACCTGACAGACTGGGTGTCCCCTACATCGTCCTTGCTTAACCAGGATTTGGAAGCAAGCATGCAGTTGGCGCAGGATATATCTTCCTTGGTGCATTCGCTACGAAAGAAAGAAAAGTTAAAGGTCCGACAGCCTTTGCAAAAAATACTTGTTCCCATTCTCAACGAAAGGGTAAAAGTACAGATCCAACATGTGGAGGAACTGATCAAAGCTGAAGTGAATATTAAGGAGGTTGAGTACATAGATGATACTTCCGGCATTTTGGTTAAAAATGTAAAACCGAATTTTGCGCTTTTGGGGAAAAGATTTGGACCGAAAATGAAATTGGTATCGGCAGCGATTAACCAGTGGGGACAGGAAGAAATTGGAGAAATTGAGACAAAAGGGGAGTATGAGCTTATGCTCGATGGTGAACTGGTGACGCTTTCTCTAGAAGATGTGCTGATTACATCCCAAGACATCCCCGGTTGGTCGGTAGCCAGTGACAAGGGAATTACCGTGGCATTGGATGTGACGTTGACCACGGTTTTGAAGGAGGAAGGAATAGCCCGAGATTTTGTAAATAGAATTCAAAATCTCCGAAAGGAAATGGGATTGGAAGTCCAGGACAAGATCAGCATCCAAATAGCAGAACACAGTCAGGAGGTGGATTTGGCCTTGATGAACTTCTCTTCTTATATTCAGGCGGAAACGCAGGCCCTATCTCTTACCATAGTTGAAGAGCTTGACACCAAAACCTTACTTGATATGGATGAATTCGAATTGTCCGTTAAAGTGGAAAAGGCTTAAGCATCATTAAAGATAAAGACACACATGAAGTATCTAAAATATTTTGCCATTACCTTATTGGTTATTGCCATAGATCAGGCAGTTAAGCTTATTGTCCATTATGAGATGGACTTTGGCACTGCCGGGCAGATCAAGGTCTTTGGTGATTGGTTTAAATTGCACTATACCACCAATCCTGGAATGGCCTTTGGAATGGAGCTGGGATCTGAGTATGGAAAATTTATCCTGACCAGTTTTAGGCTAGTGGCGATGTTTGGAATTGGATATTACTTGTTCCATATCATTAACAAAAAAGCTCATCCCGGATATATTGTCTGTATCGCGATGATATTGGGTGGGGCCATCGGGAATTTAATTGACAGTGTCTTTTATGGGGTATGGCTAAACAACGCCCCTTTTAATGCAAGTACCCCATGGTTTCACGGTCAGGTAGTAGATATGTTCTATATTGATATATGGGAAGGGTTTATTCCAGAGTGGGTGCCGCTGTGGGGAGGCAGTTATACTGCACTATGGCCGATTTTTAACATCGCTGATGCTTCTATCTTTGTGGGCGTAGGTATTATTCTGCTATTTCAAAAGAGATTTCTTGATGAGGGAGAAAAAAAGGAAGAAGAGGAGGACGAAATACAGAGACAATTTATAGAAGAAAATAATTGAATTTAATAAAGTTGAAGGAGTTTGGGATGGAATTTTTTATTTCTGTCCGAAATCCTATTTTTACATTCGTATTGTTTTATTAATCAGCTAACCATCCACATATGTCATATTTATTTACTTCGGAGTCAGTTTCAGAAGGACATCCCGATAAGATTTCTGATCAAATTTCTGATGCATTAATTGATAATTTTTTGGCTTTTGATCCAAAATCCAAAGTGGCCTGTGAAACCTTGGTCACCACTGGGCAGGTAGTTTTGGCCGGCGAAGTAAAGTCTGATACTTATTTGGACGTTCAAAAAATCGCAAGGGACGTTATCAACCGTATTGGTTATACGAAGAGCGAGTATATGTTTGCGGGTAGCTCCTGTGGCATCTTCTCAGCCATTCATGAGCAGTCTCCCGATATCAACCAAGGCGTAGAGCGGACGAATCCGGAAGATCAAGGTGCTGGAGACCAGGGAATGATGTTTGGTTATGCAACCAGCGAAACGGAAAACTATATGCCTTTGGCATTGGATCTTTCTCATCGCTTACTAAAGGTATTGGCGGAATTACGCAGAGAGGGTAATGAGATTCCTTATTTGCGCCCCGATGCCAAAGCACAGGTGACGATAGAATACAATGATGACAACGTACCGCAGCGGATTGATACCATTGTGGTGTCCACCCAGCACGATGACTTTGACGAAGAAAGTCCGATGTTGGCAAAAATTAAGGAGGACATCATCAAAATCCTTATCCCAAGAGTTAAGGCACAGCTTTCCCCTCAGATACAAGAATTATTCACTGATAATATCACTTACCATATCAACCCCACCGGGAAATTTGTGATAGGTGGACCCCATGGAGATACTGGATTGACGGGGAGAAAGATCATTGTAGATACATATGGTGGTAAAGGGGCCCATGGGGGAGGGGCATTCTCGGGAAAAGATCCTTCTAAGGTAGACAGATCCGCAGCTTATGCAACCCGACATATTGCCAAGAACATGGTAGCGGCCGGTTTGGCAGATGAGGTTTTGGTTCAGGTGTCCTATGCTATTGGGGTTGCCAAGCCAATGGGGATA
>DATGMS010000131.1:0-2854 GCA_035307285.1 Cyclobacteriaceae bacterium | reverse complement strand
GGATGAAGGATAGCACCCAATCTTTCCAACTGTAGCTTTTCTACAAGGTTCTTTTCTTTCTTATCCAACAGCTCCAAACTGAATTCAAGGGTTGGAAAATTTTTGTGAAGGATCTGGATGGCCTTTTTCCGCTGGTTTTTTATGACAGAGAAATGATAAATGAAGTAGAGAAGTGTGCCTAAGGGCACGAAAAGGTTAATAGGAAAAGGTAATGAAATGGCTTGGGATAATAAGAAAACGGAGAAAGCCAGACATAAAGCTTTAATAAGGCCGTTGATTCGGAGCTGGTAACCTACAGCCGCAATGAGTTTGTCGGGTGCGCTCATAAGCCTTTTCGTATTGAGAAATACCTTTCCACAGCAAATGTAATCACCAGTAGCGGCCACAATATCCCATTGGCATTGGCCTTTAATGGTGAGCGGGAGTCCTTCATGGTGAGAAACCTTGCGTTGAACTGAGAAGGGCTTTTTTCGACCTTTTTCGGCTCCAGTCCGAGATGTTCTAACAATGCTTCAAGGATAATTTCAGGTAGTTGTCCATAAGCATTAGAATTTACAGAATCCTGAAGGGGAATTACATTAGGATGAGCCGGATAGAATAAGGTGTCGGAAATAAAATACAGCTTTTCAGGATCAATATTCGTTGGAATATGGCGATCAAAGATGATGAAAGCATCTTCTTGATCCTCGACATCAGGAAACTCCATATCATAAACCTCTGTAATGGCCTGAAGTGCGGCGAGGATATATAGGGAATCATTTCCCGATTGTCGGTTGACAAGCGTCGGGAAATCCTTGCCTTGCCACACCAGCTCTTTCTCTCCGTTGTCACCCGGTCTTTTTTGGACAAGTAGACCTTCTTCATCCAAACCCAGAGATAGCGAATCGGTAAGTTCAATGATCTGGCTCGACCGTTCAGGAGATGGAGTATACAACTTTAAATTAGGCTTGGTGGGCGTTGTATAGAAATCCCTTTTAAGTGTACTGGAGGAATTAACCAGATAAATGTTGAGACTGTCCTCTGGAGCAACCAAGCGACCTAGGGCGTGCTGGAGAGAGGCGGTATTATGAGACAGGCTGTGTACTTCCTCAAGTTCGTTTATAGGGCTTAACTCCCGGTCCAACCAGTAAAGCTTTTCGCCATTTTCTCTTGCCGTGGTAAGTTCAAATTTGAAATTTTCGACCAACGCTGGATCAGGTTGAACCAGATGAAGCGTATGTACGGAATTATCTTTTCCCCAAGATGTTATAAAAAGCTGGCTAAGCAGCATGACGATCAACAGGATCAGGAGCATTCTTAAGAACAGAAGCAGCCAATTGTCCAGGCGGAAACCCTGTACAGGCTGTGTTGTTGAAGTGGGCAGCCAGTGACTTGCCGCCCAGGCCAATTTCTTCCCCCGCCGCCCATTCCAAAGGTGGATCAGCAAGGGGATGATTAAGCCAAACATGCCCCAAAGAAATATCGGCTGCAATAATTCCATCAGTACATTTCTTTATTTAGCAGGTATTTTTGGATCACTTGGGAAATAGGCTGATGTAAGGTGGTTCTTAGGAGGTGGACGTTGGGCATCACAAGAGACGTCTCCAGTTGTCGCAGGTACTTTTGAATGGCTTCATTGTATATCTTTTGTACTGTTAGGCCAGTGAGGTTGAGCGTTTGGCCGGATTCCAGATCCTCAAACCGAAAGGAGCCTTTTTGGTCAAATGATATTTCTTGATCCCCTAGTATTTGAAATAGAACAATTTCTTTGTTGGGATGCTGCATCTGTTGAACGATCGCTGACCATTCCCGGTCTTGTTGCAAAAAGTCGGAGACGAAGATAATCAGTTCCCGGTTTTTGCTTTTCAGATAGGGGAGTGGCAGAGGTTCCATAGGCCAAGCGCCAGCAGCCTCACTAATTTCCAACTGATGAAGAATTCTTTGAAAACTCTTGATGGAAGGAGCCACTTCCCTATTGACCTTGCCGTCTTTTAACGTATACAAGGAGACTATATCTCCTTGCTGATGTCCCAAATAGGCCAGAGAAGCCAAAAGGTTTTTGGCATAATCCAGCCGACTAATCCCTTTTTCCTCATATTTCATGGATCCGGATAGATCCAGCATCAGCTTAAGGTCCAGTTGACTTTCCACCGGCGATTCTTTAACCTGATATTTATTGGATCGGGAATATAATTTCCAGTCGATTCGCTTTGGATCATCCCCGGGTTCGTAATGCCTGTATTGTTCAAATTCACTTCCTGCCCCCGTCTTTCGACCCAAGTGAATACCGTTTCTCAGCTGGCCGCTGATTATTTTGGCTGCCAGCTTCAGGTTTTTCAGTTTGGTGATTTCTAAAGGGTTATCGGTCATTGAGGGTGATAGCTTGAAGCATATAGGAAATAATCGTATCCGGCAGTATGTTTTCGGCTTCGGCTTTATAGTGTAGAGAAAGCCGGTGCCTTAATACAGGATAAATTAAATAGTTGATGTCTTCCGGGATCACCGCATACCTCTGTTTTAATAATGCACGTGCTTTGGCGCAAAGAATCAATGCCTGCCCTGCTCGGGTTCCTGCTCCCCATTCCACATATTTTTTAACAGCATCGACGCTGGTGATATCCGGTCTGGTCGAGCGGATGAGCCGATTGATGTATTGAAGTAGCTCCGAATCAACGTGTACTTCACGGGCCAATCGCTGCAGTTGCTTGATTTCATCACCGGCAATAATGACGTTCTGTTCTGGGTTGTAAGTACCGGTGGTTTTTTCCAATACTTCCAGTTCGTCTTTTTCTGACGGATATCGCAATTGAATATACAAAAGAAACCTGTCCAATTGCGCCTCTGGAAGCGGATAAGTTCCGGATTGTTCTATCGG
>DATGMS010000130.1:0-2963 GCA_035307285.1 Cyclobacteriaceae bacterium | reverse complement strand
GAATACGTGCAAATAAATAAGGACGGTTCAAAGATGGTATATCATGACAAAAAAGGAGGGGAGAATGAATGGAGAAAGCACCATGAATCATCTATCGCCAGAGATCTTTGGCTCTATGATGTCAACTCCAATACCCATCAGAAGCTCACCAGCTATTATGGCGAAAACCGAAATCCCGTATTTGCGGACGACCAAGAGAGTCTGTACTATCTCAGCGAGTCAAGCGGCTCTTTCAACATTCACAAATTGGCCTTGAACCAACCGGATCAAAGCCAGCAGTTGACGCAATTCGATACACATCCTGTAAGGTTTTTGAGTTCTTCAGATGGCGGGATGTTGAGTTTTAGCTATGACGGGGAATTATATACGATGAAAGAAGGTGAAAAGCCGAGTAAGTTGGAAATCACACTTCGCACCCAAAACATCAGCAATAAAGACCAGTATGTTTCTATTAATGGAGGCGTAAGGGAAATGTCCATTTCGCCTGACGGCAAAGAGGTGGCCTTTATATCAAGGGGAGAGGTTTTTGTCTCTTCCGTAGACGGAAATGTTACTAAGAGGATTACCAGCACTCCAGAGCAGGAGCAGTTCGTCAGTTTTGCTCCTGACGGGAAGTCGTTAATCTATGCAGCGGAACGAAACGGCAGATGGCTTATTTTGCAAAGCAAGAAAGTCAGGGAAGAGGAACCGTTTTTTTATGCGTCAACCTTAATTGAGGAAAAGCCGCTTCTTGAGAATGAGCATGACAATTATCTTCCGAAGCTGTCGCCTGACGGAAAGAAGTTGGCTTATGTTGAAAACAGAAGAACGTTAAAAGTAATGGATTTGTCCTCCAAGGATACCGTGGCGCTGTTGACTCCAAAAGAGCTTTTCTATATGAGGGACGGCGACCAGTATTTCACTTGGAGCCCGGACAGTAAATGGTTGTTGGCGAGCTATAGACCGACGATGGCCAATGGAGAGGTGGTCTTGGTGGCTGCAGACGGGAAACGCGAAATGATTAATCTCACCCAAAGCGGCTATGGGGACTCCTCACCAAAATGGGTAAATGGAGGCAAACAGATGCTTTGGTTCAGCAATAGGGATGGCCTCAAAAGCATGGCCGCAAGTGGTTCATCCCAGGATGATGTGTTCACCATGTTTTTCTCTCAAGAAGAATGGGATAAATTCAATCTTAGCAAAGATGACCATGCGTTGCTGGAAGAGATAGAGAAAAGATCCAAGAAGGAAGAAGCATCGAAGAAGGACGACAATGAGAAGGACAAGGAAGACAAGAAGGTAGAAGAAGTAAAAATAGATTGGGATGGATTAAGGGACAGAAAAAGCAAGCTGACCATCCACTCCTCCAATCTTGGGGATGCGGTGCTGTCCAAGGACGGAGAAAAGCTCTACTACCTTGCAAGGTTTGAGAAAAACATGAATCTATGGAGCACCAACTTGAGGACGCAAGAAACCAAGATGGAGCTTTCCCTAAATGCAGAAAGAGGCAGCTTAGAATGGGATAAAGAAATGAAAAATCTCTTTCTATTAAGCGGGGGCAAAATCACCAAAATCAATCCTGACGGTTGGAAACAGGAGGCAGTAAAGATCAATGGCGATATGACCCATGATGTGGAAGCCGAGAGGGACTATCTGTTTGAACGTGTATGGTTAAGAACCCAAGCGATGTTCTATACCCCCGATATGCATGGGGTAGATTGGAAGGCAGTTAAAGAAGAATATATCAAATATCTTCCGCATATAGGAAACAGTTATGAGTTTGCTGAAATGCTATCCGAAATGATAGGGGAGTTGAACGTATCTCATGCCGGCGCCCGATACAGTAGGAGTATACCAGAGGCAGATGCAACGGCTTCTCTTGGAATATTTATTGATTATAGCCATGAAGGCAACGGAGTGCTTATTGCCGAGATTCTCAAGGGAGGACCATTGGATAAGGCTAATTTAGACCTAACAGCTGGGATGGTGATTGAGAAGATTGACGGATTGGAAATTACCGCCGACACCGATTGGGCAAGATACCTGAACAGAAAGGCAGATCGGTTCATTTCGCTCGAAGTAAAAGCGCCAAAAGGAACTTCTAAAACCGTAACCGTAAAACCTATCACTTTACAGGCCGAGAACCTTTTGCTCTACAAACGATGGGTGAAAAGAAACCAGGATGAAGTGGATAGCCTTAGCAAAGGCCAATTGGGCTACGTGCACATTCCCGGAATGAGTGATGGACCTTTCCGGAGCGTTTACGAAGAGATGATGGGGAAATACCATGACCGCAAAGGCGTAATTGTAGATACGCGCTTCAATGGTGGAGGCGATTTGGTGGCGGATTTGGCCATGTTCTTCACGGGAGAGAGATTCCTTACCTATGCCACGGAAGACCGTGAAGTGGGGTATGAACCGACCTTCCGATGGACCAAGCCAACTCTAGCCATGTTCAACGAGGCCAATTACAGTGATGGCCATTGTTTTGCTTGCGGCTATACAGATTTGAACATTGGAAAAACGGTTGGTATGCCGGTACCTGGAACCTGCAGTTTCGCGGGTTGGGAGTCTCTGCCCGACGGTACCCGCTGGGGAGCAGTACCCGTCAGCGTCAAGAACAAAGCGGGAGAATGGCTCGAAAACAATGAAACCCGACCTGATATTGAGGTGAAAAATATGCCCGGTATGATCGACAGGGGAAGGGACCAACAGCTGGAGCGGGCTGTTCAGGAACTGTTGAAAGAAACGGAAAATTAACTTAAACAAAAGGGTCTGAAGTCAGACCCTTTTGTTTAAGTTAATTATTTTATTTGCTGTCGCTCAAGGCAACCATTTTTGCTTTCTTTGTTTTTTTGTTCTGGTCCTTCTGTGGCCTACTTGCGCCAAACGAACCGCGAGCTACTTTTCCTCGTTTTGTTTTCTTATCTCCTTTACCCATAAAATTAATGATTTAAGTGAAAGAACTGATTTAACCGTAAGTC
>DATGMS010000129.1:0-4692 GCA_035307285.1 Cyclobacteriaceae bacterium | reverse complement strand
TCTATGTAGATCAAATAATAGACCGTACGCGGGTTAACGTTATTGCACCCATTGCAGAAAGGAAGAACGTGATGGGTCACCTCCAATAGATATTGTAGGTAAAGCTCATTTGGGTAATTATCTGGTATGGTTTTAGTTTCAATGATTTTTATCACAGAATGACTACGGTTTCTGATACGACAATATTAATTACAAATTAAATTATCCATTATGAAAAAGATATTTTTGCTCGCTTTTGCCGTTGGCGCCTTGGTCTTTCAGGGATGTGAGGGTCCTATGGGTCCACAGGGGCCTCAGGGACCGGACGGTGGCATTATCGTCTCTAGTTCATTTGAACTGGAGTTGGATTTCACCGCTGCCAATCAGTATGAGGTCAGGGAGGACTACGGTTTTGAAGTGTTGCCCTCCGATGTGGTTTTGGTATATATCCTTTGGGAAAATGATGGGAAAGAAATTTGGAGGCTGCTGCCCCAAAGCGTTTTCTTCCAAGAAGGGGTGTTACAATACAACTTTGATTTTACGGATGTAGATGTTAAGCTCTTTCTGGACGGAACTATTAATTTCGGTACTTTGGAGCCCGAGTGGACACAAGATCAAGTTTTCCGGGTAGTCATCGTCCCCGCCGATAATGTCGGACGTTTGGATTACTCTAATTATGATGCCGTTACTAAAATGCTAGGTTTAGAAGATGAGGACTTCCAAAAGCGATAAGCTTTTTTATCTTCCCATAAAAAGCTGTCAAGCCTCCACTTGACAGCTTTTTTGTTTTTTTAACCCTAGATTTATCCCTTATTTTTGATGACAAACTGGTTTTTATTTAGGTTCTACAGTGTATCGAAAATTATTTGGAAATAAATATTTATCCAAGTATATTCCCCCATAATTCTATCGTTTCTGGCTAAAACATTTTAATATCGGATATTTATGAGAAAGATCTACGGGTTATTGTTGATTATTGCTGTTTTTGGATTTCAGTCATGTGAAGGACCAGAAGGCCCTCCGGGAATTGACGGTCGAGATGGCGTCAATGGGGAAGACGGTGAAGATGGAGGGTTGTTTTTAAGTGACGTTTATGAGGCGCAAGTAGATTTTACTGAAGAAGGAGGTTATCAAGCGGCATTTAACTTGGAAATGTATGACGCAGATAACATTTTGATATATATCGCTGTAGGCTTAGATGATCAGGAAAGCCCCATTTGGATGCCTCTTCCACAGATGTTTTTTTTAGAAGATGGAGTGCTAATCTTTAATTATGTTTTCTCTAAACAAATACTATCGATATTTTTGGACGGGACAGTTTCTCCGGAAGATTTGGATGAGGAAATTACTACTAACCAATATTTTAGAATCGTCATCCTTCCAGGGCAATTCCCACCCCAAAACGCAAGGGTCGATTTTAACGATTACCATGCCGTGATGAAGTGGTTAGGCAAGGAGGAAAAAGACATCGAGGTTCTTATTCCCAACTAGAACCCGATTAAAAACACAATACAGAAGGCTGTTCCAATTCGGGACCGCCTTTTGCTTTTTAGCCATATTCGGTCGGAGGTATGCATAATTTGATTTCTAAGCCTATCTTTGCCTTATGCAATTACAGAACGATCTATTATTGAGAGCCGCAAAGGGAGAGAGTGTGGAGAGAACTCCGGTATGGTTGATGAGGCAAGCCGGCAGGATCCTGCCTGAGTACAGAGCAGTGAGAAACAGTGTAAGCGGGTTTATCGAATTGGCACAAACACCCGAATTGGCAGCTGAAGTCACGATTCAACCGGTGGATATATTGAAGGTCGATGCCGCTATTATTTTTTCGGACATCTTGGTGATTCCCGAAGCCATGGGTTTGCCTTATGAAATGGTGGAGAAAAGAGGACCCTGGTTTCCCAATACTGTCAACACTGCGGCGGATGTAAAGAAGCTTCGAGTTGCGGATGGAGTGGATGATTTAAGTTATGTAATAGAGGCGATAAAGATTGTCAAACGGGAACTTAACGGGCGGGTGCCTTTGATTGGTTTTGCTGGCGCTCCCTGGACGATTTTTTCATATATGGTCGAAGGATCTGGCAGCAAAACATTTTCCAAGGCGCGGGCAATGCTGTATACCCAGCCGGAACTGTCTGTTCAGCTTTTGGAGCTTATCACTACAAGTACGATCAATTATTTAAAGGCACAGATAGCGGCGGGTGCCGACCTAATCCAGCTTTTCGATAGCTGGGCGGGAATTTTGCCCCCAGACCATTACCGTGAATTTTCATTAAAATATATTTCGAAGATTTGTGATGCCATTACGGAAGTTCCTGTCACGGTATTTGCTAAAGGTGCTTTTTTTGCCCGTGAGGAAATGGGCCGACTGAACTGTGAAACCATAGGCTTGGACTGGAACATGGATGTGGCCGAATCAAGAAGGTTGTTGGGAGACCATAAAACCCTCCAGGGAAATCTTGATCCCGCGGCACTATACGGCTCCCATGAGCAGGTGAAGCAGGCTACCGTGAGAATGATGGAGAAGTTTAAGGGAGGTAGGCATATTGCGAACTTGGGGCATGGGGTTTATCCGGATGTTGACCCGGACAAGGTCAAGGTTTTTGTGGAGACAGTCAAGGGCTTTGGAGTGTAGCAAAATAATTCTAGTAGTCGAGAATCCCAAGTTGGAAGACCGAAGCGGGGAAAGTTTCTAGTGCTTTGTTAATATTAATATGACGTTTTTGTTTCCCGCAGATATCGCAGACCTGCGCAGAATCATCTGCGTTAATCGGCGGAATCTGCGGGAGATATTTGGTCATCTATTGCTTAATTTAACATTAGTAATATTTAATCAGCCAGAAAATGGAGGGATCAAAGAATTATCGTGTTGAGGTAAAATGGACAGGTAATCAAGGCTTGGGTACCAGTGACTATAAAAGCTATGAGAGAAGCCATTCCATTATGGCCGAGCAAAAGCCTATGATCTATGGTTCCTCCGATCCTTCTTATCGGGGGGATTCTTTCAAATATAACCCTGAAGAGCTGTTGGTCGCTTCACTCTCTTCCTGTCATATGCTTTGGTACCTGCATCTTTGCGCAGAGGCAGGGGTGGTGGTGGTAGATTATGTGGATCATGCCGTGGGCATATTGGCGGAGACTCCGGAAGGCAGCGGCTATTTTAAACAGGTTTTCTTGAACCCCGAAGTGACCGTGAGCGAAGCCAGGATGGCAAGACAAGCGATGGATCTTCACAAGACAGCCAATAAGTTTTGCTTTATCGCCAATTCGGTGAATTTCGAGGTGCTTCATCTGCCGACCTGCAAAGTCCACACGGCATAATCATAGAAGCTAAAGTTAAAGCACATTTATCTCATCACCCACTTTAATCCTACCAGGAGATAAGGCAATCATGTTCTGACCGAAGAGCACTTTCTTGTTTACGGTTCTGTAGGAGGCTAGGGTTTTTAAAGGTTCTTTCCCTTTTAAGCCGGTAGCTTGGTCTACCGTAGTTAACACACACCTTGCGCAGGGTTTGGTGACCTTAAAGATGGATGTGCCGATTTTCACCTGACCCCAATGGTCCTCTACGAAGGCTTCTCCTCCCGAAAATACAAAATTGGGCCTAAACCGATCCATCGGCAATGGTTCTGCCAGTCTGCCGTTAAGTTCATCCAAGGATTTTTGGCCGATGACCATATAGGGCATTGCATCTGCAAAGCTGACGGTCTCTTGATTCACGGCATATTTGCGGTCAATAGGTCTTTCAGTAGAATTAGGCATGTATACCAGCTGGCAAGGAAAACCCAGGATGTCGGAAAACCACCGATTGCAGCTTTCACTCACCACCTGGCCCGACACCATATCATCCCAAATCATTACTTGGGTAATATTTGTAGTTTCGGGCTCGAAAGGGATAGCATGTTCACGTTCCCGCTGCTGTTTGTGAAAAACCCGCAAGCCATCAGGCATCATTTGTACTTGTAACAAGGCCATCTGATGATGCTTTCTCTGCGTCAGAAATAGGCCATTTTCATCCACCAGCATCCATCTCCGATCATTAGATAAGCCACGGGTTTCTACTTGGGCTTCCGTCAGTCTGATGCCACCGAGTGATTTGATGGGGTAGATGTAAATGTCCTGAAGTCGCATGATTTAATTGTTTGCCAAATGTAAAAAGTTATGGCTAAAAATCCTTCTTCCTAAAAACCGTAGGAAATCCGAAAAATTGAAGGACAGGGAGCTTCACGTCTTACTGTACTGGAAGTCAGATTTTTCCCTTCCTCAGCTTTATCGGGAACCGCTCTTTTTTCCCCTAAATTATTCTTGGTGGTATACAAGGAAAAGAGTAAGCCCATAGCTACCACCGATCCCGATTTTATACGATCTCTCACCAGTCTGTTGTCCATGCTAACCTCCTTTATTTGTAGATGCTTTGGAGGCGGATAAGGTTGCTTTAGGGTATCAGATATTGTCAATTTTTCTTTGCTGTAAAATGAGGTCTACTTCAAAGTGGCAAAGGTAGGCCGCTTAGGGGAGGGAAATCTGACAATCTGACATAAATATGCCAAGAACTTCGGTTGGCACATGTGTTGATGATAGACTTGCACAAGATCAATAAGAAACTGAATAGAACATAGTTAAAAAATAAAAGAAATGGGAAAAATTATTGGTATAGATTTGGGAACCACCAACTCATGCGTCGCAGTAATGGAAGGTAATGAGCCAGTGGTA
>DATGMS010000128.1:0-12938 GCA_035307285.1 Cyclobacteriaceae bacterium | reverse complement strand
TGAAACTTTTAAAACTGAACTGGCGAAATTAAACAACAATGTCAGCTCACTGAATAGAGTATATGGTGGGATGCTTTCTGCCATGAAAGGTTAATTGCCCCTATAATCAAATTTTAATTTATAAATTAATCAACATATATGGCGGGTGGTAAAGAAACACCAAGGCAGCGGATGATAGGTATGATGTACCTCGTCCTTACTGCTCTCTTGGCGTTACAAGTCAGTAATCAGATATTACAAAAATTCGTATTACTTAATGACGGACTTGAGAGAACTTCAAGCAACTATATTCAAAAAAATGAATTGACCGTCAGTTCTATTGCGAATACGGTAGAGCAGCAAGGTAATAATGCCAGGGATGTGCCTAAAGTGGCTACAGCCCAGCAGATCCGAGAGGCCACTTCGGAAATTTTCGATTATTTGGAGGGTTTGAAGCAAGAACTTATCACAGCAACAAATGCAGTCAACGACGAGGGAGGGTACAACAGCGGTGCATTGAAAAACACCTCTGAGACAGGGTACATGTTTGCGAACCAACGTATAGGTTATGAGCTCAAGGAAAGGCTGAACGGATACCCCGAACAAATTTCAGCGATGCTGGCAGATGTGGGCATTGATTTGACTTTCGATAAGATAGCAAAAGATGCAAACGAAATTGAACTGTTTCAAAATGATTCAGAAGCTAGGAACAAGGATTATGTAAGCCTCAATTTTGTCAAATCCCCGGTGGGTGCTGTTATGGCCATACTTAGTCAACATCAAAATGAAGTGTTGAATATAGAAAGTGAGGCTTTATCCGCAATAACCGGTACAATCGGTTCGTTTTATTTTAAGTCAGATGTGATCCAAGCTAGGATTGCCGCCAACTCAAACGTAGTTGCTGCTGGTACGCCTTTTGAAGGGGATCTGTTTATTGCGTCTTCCTCCTCTTCTGCAAAGCCAAAAATGACAATTGACGGTAGGGAAGTGCCAGTAGAAGAAGGATTTGGTAAAATAAACTTTACAGTTCCCCCTGCCTCAAGTTATGATGATAGAGGGTTGGCCGAGAGAACACTTAAAGGTGAGGTGTTGGTTAATATTGGTGGTAAAGACAGTTTGTTCACAATAGACTATACCTATTTCGTAGCCCAGCCGGTAATTAGGGTTACTTCAGAAGTGGTGAATAGGCTGTATGCGAACAGTGCCAATGAGCTGAGGATTGATGTGCCTGCTTTAGGTAATTCGTATGCTCCTGAGTTTTCGGTGTCTGGTGGTCAGGCGATTAAAGGGAATACTCCGGGGCAGGTGACCATCATTCCAGGAAGTTCCGGTACGGTGACAATTGGGGTAAGTAGCGGAGGAAATAGAATCGGCGACGTGAGCTATGAAATTATGCCAGTGCCGGCACCGACGATTAGACCTTTTGATGCAAGGGGCCCTATAGATCTTCAGAACCCATATCCCGCTCCAGGACCAGCGCAATTAATGGTGAGGGCAGTACCTGAACCCTCTTTCGCTCGGACTATGGCTAAGGATTCCAATTTTGAAGTGACAGGTGGCGAGGTTAGGTTGATAAGAAATGATGTACCTAGGGAAACGGTGAGAATAACCGGTGAGAATGTCGGTATAAGAAGTTTGCTTGAGGTCGCGAAGAGCGGCGACAGGTTGGTAATAATAGCCAACCAAGTGACCAGAACTAATTTTAGGGGCGAGAAAATTACTACTCCTGTTAGTGAGGTATTGACAATACCGATTAGGTAATCTGTTTTTCTTTTACATAAGAATAAGAGATATAAACTGAAAAGAGATGAGGGTTCAAATTAGAATGATAGGGGTCTTTTCGTTGCTGCTATGCAGTATCATGGCCGTGGAAAGTTATGCCCAGAATACAGGCAATACACAAAGCCCAGCTAATATGGGTGACAGAAACGTTAAAGTTGATACCGTTTTTTCGGCGAGGCCGGTGCGGGAGGATGATAAAATGTTCCAGATTTCGGTATGGAGAAGGATTGACTTAAGGGAAAAGTATAACCTGCCATTTTACGGATCTGGAGATAGTAAAAATGACGGGATTGTCAGTAATATCTACAAAGCAGTGGTTGAAGAGAATGCTTTGGAAATTTTTGCTGATGAGGATTTTACCCAGCCGATGACCATCAGTGAGTTCCAGACGAATTTTTGGATAGCAGCCAATGGTGACAGTATATTTGAAAAAAATCTTTACTATATTGATTTTATGGAGGACTTCGCTTTCGATAAGCATAGATCCGAAGTCATCTTTGATATCAAATACATCGAACTGGTGATGCCTTCTGCGACAAACTCCAATGCTGGGCAAAAAACGATTGCCTTCATCCGATACAAGGATTTCTACAACCATTTTAAAGATCATCCAGAAGCAAAATGGTTTAACTTTAAGAATACAGCCAAGAATCTGACCTATGACCAGGCATTTGACTTGAGGTTGTTCAAATCTGTGGTGAGGAAATACACGAATCCAGATGACGCCTTAATCGCTGATTTGGTCAATCCGGATAGTCCTAACCCAGAACTTCAAGCCTACTTGAATTCCCTAGAGTTCGAATATGGTCTCTTGGATTGGGAAAACACCTTATGGGAATGGTAACAGAAAAAGCCGGATATTCATCCGGCTTTTTCATTGATTATCTGATGTAGTTTACTGGCTTTGCTTTTCCCAATCACTTCTTCTAATTCAGTTATAGAGGCTTCCTTAATTTTCTTTAAGGATTTGAAGTGCTTTAACAATTTGTCAGCGGTTTTACTACCTACTCCTTCTATGGAAGTCAATTGGGTGTCAAAGGCTTTCTTACTTCTGACGTTTCTATGGAACGTGATGGCAAAGCGGTGGGCCTCATCCCTTATTCTTTGCAGGAGCCTTAGTGATTCTGATTTTTTGTCGATGTGTAAGGGATACGGATCTGCAGGAAAGTAGATCTCTTCCAAGCGTTTTGCAATTCCTATAATAGGCACCTTCCCATAGATACCGACAGTTTTCATAGCTTGTACTGCGGAGGAGAGCTGACCTTTCCCTCCATCAACGATAATCAGCTGTGGTAAAGGCTTCTCTTCCTCCAATAGCCGCTTATATCTTCGGCTGACTACTTCCTCCATACTGGCAAAGTCATTTGGTCCTTCTACGGTTTTGATATGGTAGTGCCGGTATTCTTTGTTGGCAGGCTTACCGTTGATAAAGCATACCATACTTGCCACGGGGTTTGTTCCCTGCATATTCGAATTGTCAAAACACTCAATATGCATGGGAAGGTCTTTCAGAGAAAGATCATGTTGTAGCTGTTCGAGGATCCGGTTCTTCTTGTCCTTGACTTCACCGGCCGCGAGTGCTTTTTCTTTCTTGTAGTAGATGGCGTTTTTCAGTGAAAGCTCCACCAGCTTTCGTTTATCGCCGATCTTCGGCACGCTAATTTGTAGGCCTTCTATGGGTTCGGCTGGAGCAATATTGGCGATGATCTCATTTGACGTGCTCTCGAACTGATCCCTGAGCCGAATAATAGCCGTAATAAGAAGTTCGGCTTCAGACTCATCCAGTCTCTTCTTTAATTCTACAGTTTTTGTGACATTGATTGCGCCGCTTTTTATTTTTAGATAGTTGACGTAAGCATGCTTTTCGTCGGTAACGATAGAAAAGATATCCAGACTTGTAACGGAGGGGCTCGTGACCAAGGACTTCGCTTGGTATTTTTCGAGCAGATCAAGCTTTTCCTTAAATCTATGAGCGAGTTCATAGGCCATAGCTTCAGCCGCTTCTTGCATACGCGACTTGAAGTAGGTTTTGGCAACACCCAGATTTCCCTTAATGATGTTTTTGGCCTGTTCGATATCTTTTAGGTAGTCAGCTTCGGAGTGTAAGCCTTCACAAGGACCTAGACAATTGCCAATATGGTATTCAAGGCAGACTTTATATCTTCCTTCCTGTATTTTTTTGGGCGCAAGATCCAACTTACATGTCCTGATCGTGAACAGCGTACGGATTAATTCCAATACGTTTTTCATGGCCTTAACGCTGGCAAAGGGGCCAAAATAGGTGCCTCTAGAAGGAATAACCTTTCTGGTAGGAAAAATACTAGGGAAATGTTCGTTGGTCAAAAGAAGATAAGGGTATGTCTTATCGTCCTTTAACAAGATATTGTACTTGGGTTGTGTGTTTTTTATCAGGTTGTTTTCCAGCAACAAAGCATCAAATTCCGAATTGACCAGGGTAAACTCAATTTTCTTGATTTCCCTTACCATTCTTCTGGTCTTGTGATTAAGACCGCTGCTTTTGATAAAATAGCTGGCTACTCTTTTTTTGAGGCTTTTGGCCTTGCCCACATAGATTAAAACACCTTCTGCATTGTAATACTTATATACCCCCGGTTGATCCGGCAACTGGCTATATTCTTCGGGACTATAGAAAGTGGAATACATATTGGTACAATGAAGTTTAAACCGATTTTGTTCAATATGTTTAAATCTTCCTCGCAGGGTTTACTTCCTGCCGTATTTCTGATATCGTTAAAATTTGTTCCCCGCAGATGATGCAAACAAGGCGGAAGATTTCGCTTTGTAGATCCGGCTATCTGTAACGGGATTTTTCTATGGCTTTCCGTTCGAAACAACTCTAAAAGTCATTGCTGTTAGAATCATAATCAAAGTCGCCGAAACTGTCCCTCTCAATGTCGTACATACTACAGTCTATCTCCACGCTAAGAGGCCTGTCGGGTCTTTCAAACGGCCCTTTTGTGATTCCGGTGGAAGGATCATCATAAACTTTAGCCATAAAATTCGTCCATATAGGACGGGCAGTTCTCGCCCCTTGCCCACTTATCCAGCTTCTGAAATGGATTGCTCGGTCATCTCCGCCGACCCAAACTCCACTGACAAGATCCTTGGTGACAGCCATGTACCAGCCGTCCGAGGCGTTTTGTGTGGTACCGGTTTTGCCGCCAATTTCGTTTCCTTCATCCCTTAAGGCCCATGGAACGCCTTGACTTGTTCCGCCCTCTTCTTCCGTGCCGCCTCTCAGCATGTACAACATGATGTAGGCATGCTCTTCGCTCATTGCAGGTTTCTTTCTAGGAATAAATTGATGTAGTATGTTGCCGTTTTTATCCTCTATTCGATCAATGTAAAAAGGAGTAATATGTTCTCCTTTGTTGGCAAATGTTCCAAAGGCACCCACCATCTCCATGATAGAGACATCACTGGTTCCTAAAGCCAACGCAGGAACTTCATCGAGATCACTTGTAATGCCAAGACGGTGCGCCGTTTCCACCACAACCTTGGGTCCCAACTTTTTCATAAGATAGGTAGTGATGGAATTGACCGACTGGGCCATCGCCTTACGGATCGTCATTCTTTCATACGTGAATTTCCCGTCAGCATTGCTTGGCCTGTAAGTTGGCTGACCCGGAATGCTTACTTCCACTGGCTGGTCAATTGCCGTATAACAGGGACCATAGCCGTTTTCAATGGCGGCCGCATAGACAAAAGGCTTAAAAGTAGATCCAGGCTGACGTTTCCCTTGCTTGACATGGTCATATTTGAAATGTTTATGGTTAATCCCTCCCACCCAAGCTTTGATATGGCCGGAGTGGGGATCCATGGACACAAAGCCGGTTTGGAGATGCTGTTTGTAATGCCTTAAGGAATCCATAGTACTCATCAAGGTGTCCAATTCACCATGTTCCCATGAGAAGATCCTCATTGGCTTTTTCTGGTTCAACCGGTAGTTGATGGAATCCATATCATCACCGTATTGTGTTTTCAAATTCCTATAAGCATCGGTTCTTTTTACTGCATTTTCCAGAAAATTTGGAATAACCCGTCCTTGATTGTCGATCCAAGGTTCTCTGCCTCGCAGTTCAGTTTCAAATTTTCCCTGAAGCTCCGACATATGCTCTTCCACGGCTTCTTCCGCGTACCTCTGTAATCTGCTATCAATGGTCGTATATATCCTCAATCCGTCGCCATACAGATCATAGGGCTTACCGTCTGCCTTCAGATTTTCCCTGGCCCACTTCGTAAGATCAGCTCTGACAACCTCCCGGAAGTAGGTGGCTAATCCTCTGTTATGGCTTGCCACAGAATACTCCAGTTCAATCGGCAGCTGCCTGATAGAGTCATATTGGCTATGGTTGATGTAGCCATATTTTTCCATTTGGCTAAGAACTACATTTCTTCTTCTCAAAGAATTTTCCGGGTTGAATACTGGACTAAAGAAAGAAGGGGCTTTGAACAATCCCACCAGTGTGGCAGATTCTTGAATGTTTAGCTCATTAGGTTCTTTGTTAAAAAAAGTTTTTGCAGCAGTTTTTATCCCGAAGGCATTACTTCCATATTCAGAGGTATTGAGGTACATGGTCAAGATCTCTTGCTTGGTATATGCCTTCTCCAGCTGGGTGGCCACGATCCATTCCTTGGTTTTAATAATCAACATCCTCAGTCCGGGAATATTACTTAAAATGCCCTGTGATGCTCCAGTACGGGTTTTGAAAAGGTTTTTTGCTGTTTGTTGACTCAACGTACTCCCACCACCGGAATTGCTTTGCCTCATCAAAATGGACTTGAACAATACCCTGGCCATGCCCCTTGCATCAATACCTGAATGGTTCTCGAACCGAACATCTTCTGTAGCGATCAGCGCATTGACCAAATTGTGGGAAAGCTCGTTGTAACTAACCGGACTTCTGTTTTCACGGGCATAGCTTCCCAAATGGAACCCGTCCGAGGAATACAATTCCGAGGCAAGTTCTGTTTCTGGGTTTTCAAGGGATTCAAATTCCGGAATCTCCCCAAACAGTCCTAGGAAGTTCACGCTTACCGCCAAAATAAATAATATAAAACCCAATATTCCAGCAGCAAATGTAATCCATAGGACTTTTATGATGTTAGAAATTCTGGAGGGATTGAGTGTTTGTTTTTTCTTACTCATGTTGTTATTGATAAGACTCCTGATAGAAAGCCTTGTACTCTTCTATGTCTTTTCTTTTATTTAATTGCTGAAAGTTTTCAATCGAAATAACAAAACTACTCATTTTTAATTCCTCGGAAACGGAATCCAAGTTAAAACTATTTAAAAATTCCTCTCTGTATTCCAAGGCTTTTTCAGCGTTTGTGAAGGGGCTAATAATAATGATCGTATTTTCTCTGGTGAAGGAGATATTCCCCGTCCTAAGCCTTTGATTGGGGTAATACTGTTGGTGAAAATTTTCCAACTCGGCAGTAAGGTTTTTGTTCTCGGCAGACTGATCGGCTTCCATGGTTAGCACGAAAATATGCGTTTGGTTCAGGTTAAGTGTGTAGTGCGACTGATCCTGGTTATCCACACCCTCTACCTGAGGGGCGATCCCTGGGTCAATAGCCGTAGAGTCTGTCAAATTCGGAGAGCGTTCAGCTTCCGGTATTTCCTCCTCCTTTGGACCGGTCAGAGCATCCAGCATATTCCTTGCCAAACCTAATAAGCTTGGATTCTCCGTGTTTTGTATATAGTTTTCAAGCCTGCTCCTATAAATATTGTTGCCGTCGACTTTTCCGGAAATCATAATATCAAGCAAAAGTAACCTTTCGGAATGGTCCGTTAGGGGATACTCATCCAAAGTATTTCTGATGACTGATCTTGCCGAGGCATATTCTTCTTCTGAATAAAGTTCATAAGCGGTTTTGTACTGTTGAGCAGCGGCCAGATTAGCTTGATTGCCAGTGGGCCCTTCGGGGTTGCTGAGCGATTTGGTGTATTGGGAATCCGGGAATTCGGTTTTCAACAGATCTCCAAATTTCGAAACGTCGCCATTAATTTCTTTTGTGGCCAAAAAGAGGGTGTAATAGGCTTCAGGCTTCCTATGGGTGTTTGGGTAGGTTTGGATCAACTCTTCCAAATATTCGATAGCCTGTCGAGGCTCCTTAAGATCGAAGAAAAGCAACTTTCCGAGGTTAAAATAGGCCTCTTCTAACTCCTTATGCATCTCTTCTAGACTTGCTTTATCCCTAGGAATACTTTGAAGAAGTGTCTCCTTGTCGGGAAGAATGATATTTACAGCCGGTCCTTCATCAGATTCTTCCGCGTCTATTGAATCCTCTTGGGCAATTGGCACCTGCTGTGCTTGCTGAAAACTTTTGTTGCTTCTTCTCCAATTATCCTCCAAGGGCCTATTTCCCCATACCCGCGCAAATTCCACTGTCCCTCTTTGCATTGCAAGAGCATTGTCCCAATAAAAGGTGCTTCCAGAGCCGCCTCCACCAAAAGCCAAAAGGTTGTTAAAGATATTGGTGGGTTTGGGAGCATTGGCAGCCTCAGCCTCTTTCAGCAATCTTTCTTCCTCACTTTTAATAAATCGTTCTGCATAAGCCTCTTGTTCATCCAGGCTGAGCAAGCTTAAGTTTAGGAGGCTGTCGTTTTTTTGGATCAGTCTAAAGTTTTGGACATAGTCGTCGAGTACTCCTTTTTGCAAGGAAAGCTGCGCGTACTGGCTGTCAGTTTCCTTAAAGTTTTTGAGGGCTAGATCGACATAGTGTTTGGTTGCCTGGTAGTCTTTCTTTTCCTCTAAATAAATCTCCCCCAACTTCTGGTAGATATAGCCCTTTTGCTTGGGGTTCTTTCCAGGTTCTTCAGCGGCAAGAGTGAGGAGCCGAATCGCTTCCTCTAGTTCTTCCTGGTTCAATTCAAAAACCGCCTTTTCGTATAAGATCACATCCCGCAGATCGATGTTCTTCCTGTCCCTGTATAAATCATCATAATAACTTCTTACCCTTCTAAAATCCCGGCTTTTTTCCAGTTCAGCAACCCGTTGGGAATAAAGTTGGGCAAAGAAGGTCCGCTCATAAGGCGGGTTTCCGGCTAGGGATTGCTGGTAATAGTCATGGGCAAGGGCGTCAAGTCCCGCCCTTTGATAAAGCTGACCCATAATAAAATTCAACCTGGACCTGTCTTTTTTGTCTTTGGTATACCCCAGTGCCTTATCCAGAGCAGTGATCATCATGTCTCTTTCTCCCCTTACCTCATAATAATAAGCGAGTGTCTTGTAGAGATATTGCAGATTTTCCTCACTGATACCGGGTTCTTTGGAAAGAAAGTCCATAACAAATGTGGCATCATCATATCGTCGTAGGTCGATAAAGGATTTTAATAGCTGTATCAGAGAAAGATGCCGCACATCACTCTGCTTGCTGTTGACATTTAAATATTTGAATGTGTTCGCTGCCTCATCAAAGTTTGCCTGATAGTAATCCATTTTGCCTAGGAGGAAGTAGCTGGGGTCGACCCATTTGCTGATCCGGTGCCAATCAATGGCTTTCGAAGCCAAATCCCGGGCTTCCTGGATCAAGCCTTCGTTAGACTGTATCGTGGCGCTGTCGATAGGATAAAACACAGGCAATAATTGCGAGAAATCCTCTTGATGATCTTCCTGGATTTTTGTTTCCAGTTCATCGATTTTGTCTTTGGCTAAATAATAGGCATTAAATTTAGCCGTTGTGTTGTGGTACAATCTATTTACAAGAGTGTTCTTTTGGGAGGAACAGGCCGTTAGAAAGCAAATGGTTAATATTATATATAGGAGATTTTTGTCCATTACAGGTGATCGGATTATATAGGTGCCAAATTAGTCCTTTTGAATTAATTATTTAAATGCTTCCATTTAATATCCCTATTTTTGTGTCACATTAAACAATACTTATTCATTGATTTCGAATTTTCAACAAAGAGCCAAAAACTGGATAGAAAAGAAATTCCTTTTTGTCATTAGGCGGAAAGAGGATTTTTCTGTCATTACCTCCTTTACTATTACGAAAGTCAAGGTTGTATTATTGTTTATGCTCCTGTTTATGACCTGTTTTTCTATTTCCCTGATTCTGTCCAAAACCTTGTTATCCAGATGGTTTGATCCCGGCTATCTGGAAACGGAGAACACTGCCAAAATTTTTACGCTTACTGAAACATTGGATTCCCTTCTGTTAGAGGTGGAAGCCAAGGATAATTATGTGAAAAATATCCAGAGCATTATTGCCGGTGATGAGATCCCGGACTCCCAGGAAGTCAGGGAGATCTCTGTTCCCTTGGAAGCCAACAGGCAGGAAATAGACCTGTACAAATCAAGTGAGGCCACAAAAAGTATTATTGCGGAATTTGAATCCAAGCCTCTGGATGAAAACAGCTTGGTAAGTATTACAAGCAGCTCCTTTTCTGATGCCTATTTCTTTCCTCCACTTAAAGGGGTAGTAACGAGCAGTTTTGATCCAGCCCAGGGTCATTTTGGAGTGGATATTGTTTCAGCGGAAAATGAGCCGGTAAAATCCATAGCTGACGGTACGGTTATATTAGCTTCCTGGACCCTTGAAACAGGCTATGTAATGACCGTACAGCATTCAAACGAATTAATTTCTATTTATAAACATAATTCGGTATTATTGAAAAAGCTGGGGGATCCGGTACGCGGCGGGGAGATTGTTTCGATTATAGGAAATACGGGGGAGCAGACCACCGGGCAGCACCTTCATATGGAATTGTGGTACAAGGGAAACCCCTTAAATCCCCAGGAATTTATAACTTTTCATTAAACATGCCAGATAAGAACGAAGATAAGAAATCCACCACGGATTTGGTGACCTCCAGCAACCTGGTGGCAGAAGAGACCATTATAGTCGGAAATATCAAAACCCAAGGAAATATTCGGATCGAGGGGAAAGTGGATGGAGCACTTAGCTCCCGAAATAAAATCGTCGTAGGTGATTCAGCCCATATAACAGGTGATATTGATGCTTCTGAAGCAGAAATATCGGGACATGTCGATGGCGCAATTCATTGTAAGGGGACGCTCTACCTGAAGAAAACTGCTTATATCAACGGGGACATCACCGCCACCAAGCTTATTATAGAAAACGGCGCGGTGTTCAATGGCAAGTGTAGCATGACGGGACAGGCCGAGCCTGCTGATCTATTTATCAACGACAATGGAGAACCGCAAAAAAGGGCCGCCTCAAGGTAATCCCCCTATTTATGTAAAATACATTGGCTTGGCTTTTCAAATGTGCGCGATCATAGGCCTCGGAACCTGGGCAGGGCTGGAGGTCCAAAAAAGAAGCCAGATGAATTTTCCCGTTTGGGTGCTGCTTTTTTGTTTCGTCTCCATATTCATTGCCTTCTACCAGCTGTTTCGGTCCATCAAGCAGGATGAGTAGAAGTAGCAAGATATAATCAAGAACCAAGAGCCAAGAACAAAGAATTTAGACACTCAAATAGATCACGACGACGGATCAAAACTTCCGACATCGGACATCGGACTTCCGACCTCTTTATACTTCAAGATGGGGGAGACAAGAGTACGTCAAATATCCACATATCATATACCACCTACCAAATACCCCCTCTCCCAATGAATTCCTACCTCTCGTTTACGCTTCAGCTTATCGTACTAACGTTTGCTCTGGCAGGTATCACCCTACTACTTCAGAACATCGCCGACCCCCATTGGATCCACGAAAAAACCATTTGGGTCGTTCTGTTTTATTTTGTCCTAACTTGGTTTACGGGGCTGCTTGCTTTATATCTTTTAAAAATCAGTAAAGAAAATTCTGTCATGATCCTGTTAGGCGTAGGGGTACTACGAATTACAGGGAGTTTGGCCTTTGTATTTTTGATTCTTTGGATGGGGATTGAAAATATCCTTTGGTTTGTTGTCAATTTCTTTGTCATTTATTTGTTGTATTTATTATTTGATATCTACACGTTTATAACTAATTTGCGCCCTCGTTCGGAATAGGCCATAACAATTGATTTAATGATCCGCAAAACTCTCGGTTTAACTCTCTTAATGTCAGTGTTTTTGCTGGCTTTATCTCCCTCTGTTTTTGCTGCGTCAGATGAAGAGGATAAAACAGGTTTTATCATGCACCACGTGAAGGACTCCCACGAGTGGCATTTTGCTACTTTTGGAGATACCCATGTGACCTTAGCTCTCCCTGTTATCATTTATTCATCGGACAGAGGCCTCGAGTTTTTTACCTCCTCTGATTTTCAGGATCCAGACACCCATGCATTTGGGGTGGAGCACGAGGGTTATTACATTGACTCCCATGACAAGCTACAGGCGGTAGACGAAAGCAGAAGCTTTATCGACCTATCCATTACTAAGAATGTGGCGATGATGTTTATCGTTATCGCGGTTCTTTTGGCAGTGGCCTTGTCCGCTTCCAGTTACTACAAGAAAAACCCCAATAAAGCGCCTAAAGGCATTGCCTCTGTATTGGAGCCGCTGGTGATATTTGTCCGGGATGAGATCGCCCTTCCGAATATCGGTCCTAGATACCGGCAATTTACTCCATTTTTATTGACCCTGTTTTTCTTTATCTGGTTTGGTAACCTTTTGGGATTGGTGCCAGGTGCGGCCAACTTGACTGGAAATATAGCCGTAACGGCGACTTTGGCTATTGCTACCTTTTTTGTCACCAACCTCAACGGAAACAAAGATTACTGGAAGCACGTATACGCCACGCCCGGAGTACCTTTGCCCTTATTATTGGTGATTGTTCCGGTAGAGATTATCGGGCTTTTCACCAAGCCCTTTGCCTTAATGGTCCGTCTGTTTGTGGCGATCACCGCAGGGCATATTGTGATCCTGAGCTTTATAGGTTTGATCTTTATCTTTGAATCGTATGCCGTCGGCGTGGCGAGTACCTTAATGGTGATCTTTATCAACGTCATTGAGTTGCTGGTAGCCACCATTCAGGCTTATGTCTTTACCCTGTTCTCGGCCATGTATATCGGATCCGCCGTGGCGGACCATAGCCATGGACAAGATCATGCACATTAGAATTTCTTTGTTCAATTTATATAAATAAACACGTTATGTTAACTTCATTATTATTGACTGCTGGTTACGCACTTTTGGGTGCTGGTATCGGTGCTGGAATTGTTGCGATAGGCGCAGGTCTGGGTATTGGTCGTA
>DATGMS010000127.1:0-5397 GCA_035307285.1 Cyclobacteriaceae bacterium | reverse complement strand
GTGTAAAGAGGTTAGAGGTACTTAGTAATTGGTTGCTGTTGTCTTGGAAGTGTGATAAGATTTCAGCTAACTCAGCTTTTTATTTCCTAAGTGCCTGTCTTTGTCCCGAAGCGTTTTCTTTTCCAAGTTTCTTTCGAAAGCTTTCGTTAAATCTACTCCCGTCTGATTGGCGAGACAAAGCAGCACCCAAAGCACATCGGCCATTTCATCGCCCAGGTCCTTGTCAGTTTCACTCTCCTTAAAAGACTGCTCACCGTATTTTCGGGAAATGATCCGTGCCACCTCGCCTACTTCTTCCGTCAATATCGCCATATTGGTCAGTTCATTGAAATACCTGACTCCGTAAGTTTCGATCCATTGGTCTACCTGTGCTTGTGCTTCTTCTATGGTCATTTGATGTATGGTTTAAATGAGCTCTTCAATTTGTCCTTCCCTCAATACGATTCGTCTGTTGACACAAGAAGGAATATCTTCTTCATAATGGCTTACATAAATCAGGGTAATGTCAGAATTGCTGCATATTTCCTCCACGGCTTCTTTGAACACTTCTCTTTGAAACTCATCCATCCCCTGTGCCGCTTCGTCTAGGATTAATAGCGCCGGAGATTTTACCATCGCCCGCGCCAACAAACAAAAGCGTTGCTGTTCCAATGTTACCTGGTTAAGACGGAATGAGGAGACGTGGCGCAGATTCAGTGCTGTTAGCCAGTCCAGCGCAAGCTTTTCTTGAACATCGGTGATTCTCCTAAAAAGCCCAACAGTATCAAAAAATCCGGATAATACGATTTGCAGACAGGTCTGGCTTTTGGGAAAATAGCGTGTCATCTCAGGAGAAACGAAACCTGTCGGTTTTTTGACATCCCAAATGGATTCGCCAGAGCCCCTACGTCGGTCGAACAAAGTAATACGATTGGCATAAGCCTGTGGGTTTTCACCAAAGATCAAACTGATCAGGGTGGATTTCCCTGCTCCATTATGGCCTTTTAAGGACCAGTTCTCCCCCTGCTTTACCTGCCAGCTTAGGCGGTCTAATATTATCTTTTCCCCATACCGTATTGTGACATCCGCCATATTGACTACCTCCTCAAAGACAGGAAGCTCCACCTGCTTCATCAGAGTACGGATCTTTTCGATCGGCAAAGAAGATCCGGATTTCAGTTTGACGTTTTCCAGACGACAATCTTCTCTTTTTCCAGCCTGAGAGAGCCTGCCGCCCTTCAATGTAGCAACATGGGAGATGGCTTCAGGTATCTCTCCCGCTGAGCTGGTCATCACTACTTGTATACCTGACTGGACTATAGTTTCAAGTATTCCCCCAAATTCAGCTCGACTTTCCACATCCAGACCGGTCATAGGCTGATCCATCAGCAAAAGGCGTGGGTTCTTTATCAAGGCACCGGCAACGGCCAATCTTCGGGTTTCACCATTGGAAAGCTTAATCAAAGACTTATCGCTTAAATGCTCCAGATGGAGGAGTTCTAAAACTTTTTCTAAGTTCCAATTTCCTGAAATTTTGACCTCTATATCCCGTAGATATTCTTCTACCGTCACTGCCTCTTCAGACTCCGAAGAATTGAACCTTTGCTGGTAATAAAAATCCTGCATGTTGGACTTGTTCCTAAACTCGTACTTTTGGGAAACGACTGCCACCAAGTCTCTGAAACTGTTGATCTCCCCCTTTAGGCTTTTTCCCCTCTGGTAGGTTTCAGCAAATACTCTTCTGATCCTTCCTTCAACCAGAGTAGTCTTGCCCAGGATAGTTTCTAAAAAGGCGGTCTTCTCGGAGCCCGAATCCGCCAGTATGGCCCAGCTCTGTCCTTCCATCATCTGAAAATCAAGCTGCCGAAAAATGACGTTCCCCAAATGCTTGACAGTGGCATTTTCAAGGACGAGAAATAGGGAATGACTTTCACTCATGATAAGTAAGCATAGTATGTAATATGTAACGCAAATTAGGTGATTTTGCCCAGATGAAAATTAAACCCTATTCCTGCTGTCGATGATAATGGTTACAGGACCGTCATTGATTAGGGAGACTTTCATGTCTGCCCCAAACTCGCCCGTCTGTATGGCTTTGCCCATTTCCTTTTCCAGTGCTACAATGCAGCCTTCGTAGAGAGGTACGGCAATGTCTGGTTTGGCGGCTTTAATATAGGAGGGACGGTTTCCCTTTTTGGTGCTGGCATGAAGGGTAAACTGGCTGATCAACAATATCTCCCCTCCCACTTCTAAGAGGCTTCGATTCATAATTCCATCATCGTCCCCGAAGATTCTGAGATTGACAATTTTGCGGGTAAGCCAGGTTATATCGGAAGCGTCATCGCTCTCCTCTATGCCTAGCAACACCATCAATCCCTCCCCTATTTCCCCTTTAACATTGCCGTCGATTTTAACGGAGGCTTCTGTCACCCGTTGTATTACAGCTATCATAACTATAATTTCAATTCATGCATTTCCTTGGAAGAAATGGTTTCGATACCCTTTTTATCTTTGGCCGCATGGTAAAGCATCGCCTTGGCCACTTGATAATCGTGAATGGGCTTGTACTTTTTATAAATCCCAAAAAAGGTCACGGCCTTCATCACCACTTTACCTACATCCTCCCCTATTCGGGTCTCCTTCCTATTTCCCAATAAAATCGAGGGTTGAAAAATACCTATATATTCAAAGGACAGCGGCTTCAAATCCCTTTCTATTTCACCTTTGACTTTGTTGTAGAAGATTGCAGAATTCGAGTCGGCTCCGATCGCGCTGACGTACAAGAATTTGGTTGCGCCTAGTATGGCTGTCCATCTCGCAAACGAAAGGACAAAATCGTGGTCGATTTTATAAAAATCCTCTTTCGATCCCGCCTGCTTGATAGTAGTCCCCAATGCGCAGTATGCGTGCATAGAAAAAGTGCCAGAGTCCAACGCCTTAATCAAAGAATGATTTAAGCCTCCAATATCTTTCTCCCTAAGTTTCTCCTCTAAGTTGACGGCGTTAAGATGGTTGAAGTCCACCTCAATCTGTACCAGCTTGTTGTGCTTTAAGGTCAATTCCCTCCTTCCTACAGCAATAACACGGTCATATTGGTCTTGTTTAAAAAGCTGGTGTAGCAGTTGGGTTCCTACCAATCCAGATCCCCCGGATATTATGGCAATTCTCATCATATCAGTCAGTGATTATTCGGTTGAAGATCCGTGAAAGATCTTTCCATTCAAAACGTGAGGATGGAATATTTCTGACTACGGACATTTGATCGTTAAAAGTGGTTAGTTGAAAGGAAAATACAAAGTCGGCGTCTTTCTCCAACCACCCTTTGGCTGTAGAAAAACGCATGTCGTTATAAATATAGGTGTTGTCACCCGTCTTCACCAGCCAATGGTAATCGCGTGAAAACTTTCTGAGTCCGTGGTAGGGTCCATAGTCCTCCAGTTCGCCCTCAGAATCCAAATCTCTTTCAAAAAACAAAAAAGTATCAAAGGGAACATCACCTCTCCAAGGATTAAAATATCCGGCGTAGTAGCCTTCCGGCGTTTTGATGATCCCCTGCCATAGCAGGTTTTGGAGCGGAGCGGGAATGGTTTCGTATCTTTCCACCTGCAGGTTTTGCTGCGCCATGGCTGCTTTAATAGCCGGTTCTACGACTGCATATTTATTGAAAATCGTAAAAAGCAAATAGGCGTGGGACACAATAATCCCAACCCCAATGGCCTTCTTTCGCTTTTTGGATTCTCTCCGATAAAACATCACGATGATCAATGCAATCAACATCGGCAAGGTGTAGGCAGGGTCAATGATAAAGATGGTGTTTAGTTCCACCCTGTAGTCGCTGAAGGGCAGGAAAATTTGCGTTCCATATGAGGTGAAAATATCCAATAAAGGATGGGTGAAAATCGTCCAAAAAAACAATTGGCTCCAAAGCCTAAAAGATTGCCCCTGTGACCATGGCGAGATGGACAGCAGCCAGCCCAAAAGTGGTCCCATCAAAAAACTGAAAACCAAGGAATGGGAAAATCCTCTGTGAAAATTTACATACGCTACTTCCCCCATAAAAAAAGCACCGATCACATCTAAATCAGGGACGGTGCCACCAATTGCTCCCCAAAGGAGCGCCCTGTTTCCTAATTTTTTACCAGCCACTACTTCTGCAACGGCAGCACCTAACACAATTTGGGTCAGCGAATCCAAGGAATCAATTGATTAAAGTCAAAAATTCAGCGTTAATATTGGCATTTTTATCTTTGGCATACCACAGGTGAATGGATTCTATAAAATCTTCTTGGCTCATGCCTTTTGAATCGTCGAGATAAGCAAGATACTTTTGTTGGAGAACCTGCGGTCGCGGTCCCCAATTGAACAACTCTGCGAAATCTTGGTTTTTAAAAGCAATCAGTTTTGGGATAGACCTGCCTCCATTGGTGAGATAGGCATCCATCACTTCAAGATGTTCATCCCGCAAGGCAAATCGGATGTCAATCAATGAATTGTAGCTTGCTGCTTTTACCATGAACGGGATACTTTGAGCAGCATCACCACACCAAGCCTCTGTCAGGACTAACCAAGTCTGAGGGGTATCTATCTGAGTAATTTTCTCTTGGAGTTCAGCACTGACTATTGCTGTTTTATCCCACCGGTCCATTCTGCGGACGTTCATCCGGGTATAGTTTAGCATGGACTCAGAATGGTTATTTCCCGTTGTCTTTCCTTGGGACAGAAGTTTCTCAATCAGATCACGGTACTCCGAATAGGTGATGCTCTCCGGTATAAGTTCAGGGGTAATAGCACTTGTTATAGATGTCATAAATCAGTATTTATGAATCTTAACAGGTGCCCTCACAGCTTGGTTCTCTCCCACTCCAGAAATTTCTCTATATCGCTACTCAAGCTTTTGAAAACAGCTAGGATTACAGTGACATCATCGATATAACCCACTACGGGGATAAAATCAGGGATAAAATCAACAGGTAACACAAAATACAAAAGGGCAAGCACAAGTAGCCCCAGCGTCCGGCTTGAAATCCCATTGTACTCCTTATTATAGTAAGCCTTCAACATCCGGAATACCACCTCCACCTGGGTTTTGGATTCCTTTACAGCAGGTGTCTCGGACACCTCAGCTATTTTGGAGGAGACTTTGTGAAGCAACTCTCTCAGCTTATCCCGGTTAGTTGCAATATTTTCGGCCTTAGCTTGATAAGTAGCCTTGACTTTGGCGAAGAAGCCCTCTTTATTTTCCTGAATTGATTCCATAGTGGTACGCAAAACTTCAGATCCGAGTAGGTTTTCGGAAATGGTATATTTAACATTAGAAATAGATCCTGATTTCAGATTTAACGTTCTTCAAGGCTTGGGAAATACTGTCATTGTTCCTTTCGAGGTATAGCTGAAATATACGCTTGTTGAGATCGATTC
>DATGMS010000126.1:0-3085 GCA_035307285.1 Cyclobacteriaceae bacterium | reverse complement strand
CCTACTTCGGATTCCTACGAAAGGGCAATGGGAATGATTACTGATCTCCAAAAAAGATTTGAAGAAAAGGCTTATCAGGAATCAAAAATGTACTACAGGCTGACAGATGGATTGTTTCCAGGCGACTTCTACCGGGCTTGTATCGTCAATTTTCAAAACTTCGCCAAGAATTATCCTGACAGCCATTACAATGAAGAACTGGCTTTCCGTCTGGTGGAGGTAAGTTATACCTATGCCGACAACAGCATCTTTAGCAAAAAGGAAGAAAGACTCAACCAATCACTCGAATTTGGGAAGGACTTTTTAAGGAAATATCCAGAAAGCTCCTACGGTTCAAATATAGGTACACTCATCACGCAGGCTGAAACCGCACTTGCGGATCATGTCAAGGTAAAGCAGGAATATGAAAAACGAACTGCCGAAGCCAAAAAAGCAGCTGAAGAAGAGGAGATGAGAAACATCGAAGCCAGTGAAGCTTTGAAAAAATCTGAAAACAACTAGAAATTAATCAATAATAAAATGGCAGTTAACCCGTCAATCGTTACAAGGGATTTGGACAAGATAGCAGAAAAATCCGGCAATCTTTATGAATCGCTCCATGTCATTTCACAAAGGGCAAAGCAGATTTCCTCCACTATGAAGGAGGAACTGAACAACAAATTGTCTGAATTTGCCTCTACTGTTGATAACCTAGAGGAGGTTTTTGAAAACAAAGAGCAGATCGAGATTTCCAAATTCTATGAAAGAATGCCCAAGCCAACAACTTTGGCTATGGAAGAATTTCTTGAAGATAAAGTAATGTTCCGTCATCCAGAAGTAGAAAGCGGGGAATAAAATTCATGCTACTGCAGGGAAAACGTATTTTACTAGGCGTTACCGGCAGTATTGCTGCCTACAAGGCAGCCCATTTAACAAGGCTACTCATTAAAGAAGGGGCAGAAGTACAGGTCATCCTGACTACTTCTGCCCTTGACTTTATCACCCCCCTCACCCTTGCAACCCTTTCCAAGAAGCCGGCGCTTCACCAATTCCAAAAATCTGAGTCGGGAGAATGGAATAACCATGTGGAACTTGGACTTTGGGCGGATCTTTTTTTAATCGCCCCTATCAGCGCCAATACCTTGGCGAAAATGGCCCACGGCCATTGTGACAACTTGCTCACGGCCGTTTACCTGTCTGCCAGATGCCCAGTGATGGTGGCCCCTGCCATGGACCTAGATATGTACCGACACCCGAGTGTAAGGGATAACCTTAAAAAAATCGCACGATTTGGAGACATCGTTTTAGACGCTGAAGATGGCGAATTGGCGAGCGGATTATCAGGTCAGGGGAGATTGATGGAGCCCGAAAAAATAATAGAGAAGGTGGCGGAGCATTTTATGGGAGGCAGCGAACTTTCCGGAAAAAACTTTTTGATCACGGCCGGTCCAACCTATGAGGCCATAGATCCTGTTAGATTCATCGGGAATCATTCTAGCGGTAAAATGGGTGTGGCTATTGCCGAGGCGGTGGCAAACCAGGGAGGTGACGTGGTTTTGATTCTTGGGCCAAGTGAATTGGATATTTCGCATCCCCGCATTCAAATCCACCGTGTAACCAGCGCCGCAGAAATGTATGACCTGGCCCAGACCCACCATACCGATATGGATGTGTGTATTTTTGCCGCTGCTGTGGCCGACTACACCCCCACTCATATGGCAAAAGAAAAAATCAAGAAAGGAGAAATCGACTTATCCATCCCTCTCAAAAAAACCCAGGATATCGCCAAAACCTTAGGCGAATTAAAACAGCCCAATCAAATTCATGTGGGCTTTGCCTTGGAAACCAATGATGAAGAATCAAACGCCAGGATTAAACTCCAAAAAAAGAACCTGGACCTGATCGTTCTTAATTCCTTGAAGGACGAAGGAGCGGGCTTTAAGCACGACACCAATAAAGTCACTCTCTTTTTTGCCCATGGGGAGAAAGAGCAGTCTGGACTGCTGCCAAAAAATGAAATAGCCCTGCTAATTGTCGAGAAAATCAAAAAGCTTTTTCCGCTATAAGGGATTGCACATATTTCTTTATCTTTATCCTCTTAGACTAAAACTGAGCACGGGTAAAACGGCGTTAGCTTTCGGGTTGAATAAGTGAATGAAGACTTAACTGAAGCCCTTTCCGATTGAATGAGAAAATATACATGCTTATGAAGATCTATTGTTCTATTCTGCTTGCTTTTTTGTTTAATACCGTCTCCGCCCAGCAGCTGAACTTCACCGTGACGATCAACAGTGATCGTGCAAACACACAGGAGCGAGAGGTTTTTGACAATATGAAATCTTCCTTCGAGCAGTTCCTGAACAATAGAAACTGGACAGACGACGAGTTTACCGTCCAAGAAAGGATCAAAGGCAATCTGTTAATAACCATAAACGAGATGCCCAGTATTGGTCTTTTTAATGCTACGGTGCAGGTTCAAACTGTTCGGCCAGTGTATGGATCTAATTATGAAAGCCTGCTGCTTAACTTTGCCGACAGGAATTGGACATTTGAATTTGTTGAATCCCAGCCACTGGAGTTTAACCGGTTTAGCTTTTTGGACAACATCTCATCTTTATTAGCCTACTATGCCTACATCGCTCTTGGCCTAGATTATGATTCTTTTTCGGAAAGAGGAGGAGATGCCTTTTTCGAAATCGCCAACAACATAGTTTCCAATGCCCAAAAGTCCCCTAGGCCGGGGTGGGATCAGAACCCGTCGGATAGAAGAAACAGATATTGGTTGGCCACCGACCTGTACAGCTCACAAGTGATGGTCCCTATTCGGGATGCCTACTATATCTACCACCGAAGGGGATTGGATTTGCTGTCTTCGAAACCGGAAGAAGCACATGCCAACATACTAGAGTCTTTAAAAATGATTGATGCTGCTAACAGAGCGCAACCCAATAGTATCCTGACCATTGTTTTTATGGACGCCAAATCGGATGAAATAAGCAAGATCCTTAAAAATGCTGCACTGGAAATCCGGACCGAAGCAGTAGAAATTCTCCTCAAGGTGGATCCGAACAACGCGAGAAAATACAATGATATTTTAAAAGGATAA
>DATGMS010000125.1:0-5145 GCA_035307285.1 Cyclobacteriaceae bacterium | reverse complement strand
TAACCCCGGGTATCACCTGGGGTCAGAGGGTTTCCACTACTCTGTCAACCCCGGAGGGATTGAACAAACCTACGAACTAAAAAAAATCAATTGGTTCTGAGAAGCTGTGATGCAACCTCTTTGGATTAGTGGTAGCTACTTTTATCAGTGTACGTTCACCAAGCCGAACTTTTTCAGTTCATCCGATCCAAAAATTTCGATCATGACGTATTGCGTTACTAACATTACGGTAAGTGAAACGTTTGATTAGTTAAAAGGCTTGGGATAATCCTCACTCCCTTTCAAACAGTAGCTCAGGCAAAATAATTTTTATTTCCTCTTCCTCACCTTCTTTTTTCCAGTAGACGATAAAGTTCACCGTGGCACTTTTCAATTCAAAACGCTTGGCCCTCATCCGTTCCACCTGCTTGACAAATTCCCGTGAAAATCTCAAAACAGATCTACCCTCTGTATCCAAGCATTCGTTACCATGTACTGACAAGCTGTCTCCGCTCCTAAGCTGTGAAACCAAGTATTGTCTGCTTCTGAAGTAATCCAGCCACACGTCTCTGAAGGACAAATGCATCACGGCTTGATTTGGAGGCAAGTGCCTTTCCTTATTTTCATAGCGTTCGAGGTTGTCAGCAGAGAAGCGGTCAAGGAAGTTTGAGTTGAGATGGATCGTCAAGTTGCTTTTTGCCCTTGTCAAAGCCACATACAGTAGCCGCTTCTCTTCATCGCTATCCAAATGGAAGTTGTCCAGCATTAGAAAAACATTGTCGAATTCCTTCCCCTTTGCTTTATGGATGGTTGACACATAAACCGTCTCCCCATGTTCGCTATAAAGTTCCTCCAGTTTTAACTCGCGTATAAAAGTCACCAAATCGGACTTGTACTTCTTTTTGGGATTGGTAGCTTCAAAATCCTTAATGATTTTACCCAATATCTCTAGCTTGGTACTGTGCCTATATCTTTTAATTACTTCTCGTTTGGCGCTGAGCCAGTCATCCTCATTGATGATGAAAACGTCATTGCTGAGCTTTAGTTGATGCAAAAAACAACGGACCTCGTCAAGATTGATTAAACTGAACCCATCGTTTGTCTGGATCAATTTGGTCGGAAGGTCATTCTTTAGAAGCAATCCTGTAATTTGCAGCGCTTCTTCATTTTTCTTGGTCAGTACGCAGGTTGTTCCCGAGAGGTCAGTGCTGAGAATATCTTGTACAAGTGGATTGATCAAGTGGCTGCTTTGGTGGCGCACAATTTTTAGTCGGCCATTTTCAGGTTGCATGGCAACAATGGGCATTTGTTTCATCCGATGTGAGATGCATTGGACGAACAGGTTAGCGAATTCCACCAAATTGTTTTTGCTCCGGTAGTTTTCTATCAATTCATGTTTGATGGCGTCGTTCTCCGCTACGAATTGTTCGAGATATTTGGAGCTGGCACCTCTGAATTCAAAGATGTTCTGGTCGTCATCACCAACTGCTATCACCCGCATTTCTTCATTTTGTTCCATTAAAGTCCGTACCAGCCCGAATTCATCTTGGTCCATGTCCTGCGCTTCATCAATTACCAATACCGTCTTGGTGATCTGGCTAGGCTCCACTTCTTTGCGGTTGATTTTGTCAATCGTCTTTTTGATGATGGCATCCGACTTCTCCAGATTGCCCACCTTCCCCAATAAGTCAAAACAGTAGGAATGGAAGGTTTTAATCTCGATAAAATTTGCCGCGTTCCCGATGAGCTTGAGCAAGCGTTTTTTGAATTCAGTGGCGGCTGCGCGGGAGAAGGTAAGCATCAGCAACTGCTCGTGCTTGACGTCTTCCATCAAAAGCAAAGAAGCCAGTTTATGGACCAAAACCCGTGTTTTTCCGCTTCCTGGACCGGCCGCAACCACGATGTGTGGGGTTTCGTTGTCGTTGATGATTTTTAATTGTGTCGGTGAAAGCTCACCAAACAGCTGCCTAAACTTCGAAGGGGTGATGTTTCTCTTGATTTCGTTTTGCCTGCTGCCTTTAAAGTATTTTTGAAGAAAGGATGAATAGTTCAACTGAAAATAGTCTTCGACAAACTGCAGGGCGCTTCTATAGTCGTCAATCATCTTCTTCGCATATTCTCCGACGATATGAATCTGCTGGACTTTGCTTTCGTAGAACTGATGCAGTTTTTGATAATCGTCTTTGGTGTACTGTTTTTTGTTGTTTTGTTCCGTCCGCTCAATGCTTAAGCTATTGTACACCACCAAGAAGCCGCCTTCAATTTTTAAAGCTTCTATTCTTGATAGATAAAATAGTGTGTCTTCAATGTCCTCGATAGTAACATTTACTTTGAACAGATCTGAGTGTACCTCATACGCCGCTTTTAATTCATGGACAGAAAAATCCACCAGTACTTCGTCGTTTTGTGAAGTATGGGCCTGGGATTTTTCATAAAGATATTCGACAATGTATTTGGCCAGGGCCTGCCGCCTCCTCAGTCTGTCTTTTAAGAGGTCTTGGGGATGCAGACCAAGTACCGCAATGTGATTCTTGGAGTCTAGGTTTTGTCTTTTAATCCAGTGCTTGATCGCCCAGAAATTAAGGATGGTTTTGATCTTGTGGGTGCTGATGTCCACAAGCCCTTGTTCTTCGGCTTCTTCATTCAATTCCTTTATCGAAAGTATTTTTTCCTGTTCTTCGATTTCCGGAAGTAAAAAGTTTTCGATTTTACTATAGATGTCAACGATATTGAAGGAACGATTTTTATTTTCTCCTTTCTTAATAAATGCGGTCAAGTCTTTGGCGTCTGCCAGAATTCTTTCTTCCCGAAGCAGGTTGACGATGTCTATGACTTCTGCTTTTACGATTCCCAAATGGTCGCTGATGTAATCAATTCGGGATTCGGCTGTTTCTTCGTTTGCGTGTTTTCTGCTTTTACTTGAAAAGAGCTTTTTGATGATCCGTACCCCTTTTTCTTTCTGCTTTTCCTGAAATCTTTCCGAAGAATTTATTTTATCAATGGCTTCCTGTACATTTTTGGCCAGAATACTATTGGCGAAGATCCGGGGCATGTTCTGTCCCCGTTTCAGGTATCCCGCATCTTCCAATGCGGCAATTGCCGTCGTTACCCGCGTTTCGATTTCGACGACATTGTCATCCCAGCCTGCTTTTCTCGCAATCTCCAGAGCAGAATTCGATGCCTTGGACCGGAACCTGGTGATCTCTTTGATGGCTTTCCAAACCTGCTGTATTTCTTTAAGCGTCAGCTTGGTTTGGTTTAAAAGAATAAAATGTTTGCTTAGATCTTCTTCGTTAAACAATACAAAACAATCAGCCACCATATTTTCATCACGTCCCGCCCTTCCGGCCTCCTGAACGTAATTTTCGAGCGAGTCAGATATCTCATAGTGGATGACCATTCCCACATCTTTCTTGTCGACGCCCATTCCAAAGGCAGAGGTAGCCACCATGATCTGTACTTCGCCCTTAATGAAGGCGTCTTGGTTGGCGGACTTTTCCTGCTTGTCCATTTTGCCATGATAGGCTTTGGCATTGAAGCCATCAGCCGTTAATCGCTCGGCGAGGTCGTATGCCTTTCGTGTCCTAGAAAGGTAGATGATGGTCGGGCAGTTTTTTTCTTCAATCAAATCCCGCACTGCCTGATATTTGTCTTCCTCGTCTCCTTTTGAAAATACCCTGTATTGGAGATTCGTCCGGGTAGCCTTTGAAGTAAATAGCTCAAGGTCAAGCGAAAGCTTTTCTCTAAAATAGTCCCGGATGTCCTCTATCACCTTTTGCTTTGCTGTTGCGGTGAAGCAGGAAACCGGAATCCCCTCCTCAATATTTTTCTTTTCTTGAATCGATTTTATAAAATCGGCGATATACAAATAATCCACCCTGAAATCCTGTCCCCAAGATGAAAAACAGTGGGCCTCATCAATAACAAAACGAGCAATCTTTCTTCCCAGAATTAACCTTTCTATAGTTTTTGACCGCAATGACTCCGGTGAAATGTACAGGATCGAGGCCGATCCGTCTTCCACCCTTTCAAAAGACTTCGCTCTTTCTATGGGATCAAGCAATCCGTTGATGGTGACGGCATCGGTAATGCCTATTTTTTCCAGATTATCCACTTGATCCTTCATCAAGGATTGCAATGGTGAAATCACGATGGTTAGAGCCTTAGAAGCCTCCCCGCTAACCAAGGCAGGAACCTGAAAGGTGATCGACTTTCCGCCACCAGTTGGAAAGACGGCGAGAATGGATTGGTTATTAAGGGCTGCCTTCGCCGCTTTTTCCTGAAGAGGTTCCCCTCCATAACTTCTAAAAGCGGTGTATCCAAAAAACCTGTTTAGCCCCTTGTGTGCATCCAGCACATCACTACAGTAGCCACAACCACTTATACAAGGTTTGTTTCTTAAACGGAACATGATCCGCTCTACTTCTGGATAGTTTTTTAGAACCCAAGGTGGCGTGATGGAATGTGTTTTTTTATGCTGTACAAAAGAGTCGATTAGGGATAGGCTGTATGCGAGTTCAATGGGATTTTCGGCAATGATGTTAGCTAGGTCGACATTCTCACATATTTCCTTTTTGAACTTTTGCCGGATCACTGCTTCAATGTCAATGTTAGTGCTGGTATATCCAATGAATTTGAAGAAGGCTTGAAACTCCTTTTGGTCTTTTAGTAGCGTATAAAGAAATTGCTTTATCGAATCATCTGTTCGTGTAAACGCAGCGATTTCATCATACAGCAGATCCCGCGCTTTGACCGAGTCGTTCAAAGGGTTGTTGGCGTCCTCCGACTGAAGTTTGTCGTCTTTAAGTAACGAGTGGTAAGGCCTTGTCGGAAAGAGTAAAGGCGAAAGAAACAATGTGTCAATGATATTGGCCGAATGGATTTCGGCGGCATGCACAGCTTTGCCGATGTAGGTTAGGTCGTGATTGAGGATATTGTGTCCGCAGATAAATTGAGTTCCATAGAGAAACTGGATAAACTCAGCTACCGACGGCTTATGGAAAGAACTTCCGTTATTCTTCACACTTCCTATGTCAAGAATTTTACCGCTCTTCAGGTCTATCTCTGTATCAATAAATGCTATCGACTTCAATTAAAGTTATGAATGGCCACAACCAAATATACTTGTTTTTTGGTTAGTCGGATATTGATTAGATGTTATTGGTC
>DATGMS010000124.1:0-3214 GCA_035307285.1 Cyclobacteriaceae bacterium | reverse complement strand
CTTTACGCCAAAAAACTTATGGCAAAATTCCTCCAGCACGGGATTGATTTCCGGTACAACAGAGCTGATTCCTATCCGCGCCACCTCATTGGGCCTGAGGTTGTTTTCCAAAAATAACAAACCCAGTTTCTGGCTCAATTCATAAGCCGTGATAGCCCGGGCAGTTTCCACCCGGAATTCGTGGCGCCACTCTCCTATTGAAGGATCAAAAAAACCGAAAACAATATTGGAGTTCCCTGCGTCAATCGATAAAAACATGACTAAAATTTATAGGATGATAGGTTTGTAGGATACTTGAACTGATCGATAGTGGCGATATTTTACCAGCTGCCGCCGGCTCCGCCTCCGCCAAAGCTTCCGCCGCCAAAGCCGCCGAATCCTCCACCGCCGCCGCCAAAGCCGCCACCACCGAATCCGCCGCCTCTTCTTCCTCCACCGCCCAACAGGTTGGCCAACATCATGGTGGTGAACAGATCTATGCCTCCGCTTTTGCCGCCCATGTGGTTGTCATTGTCCTTGCGGTTTTTGATCAAAGGAATAATGACAAACATGACAATAAAGAACAGGATAAAGAAAATGGCTCCGCTGCTATTGCCCTTCCTGGCGACGTCTTCCGCATCATACTCCCCTTCGGCCAGCTTGATGACCATGTCCGTAGCCTGGTTTAATCCCTCATAATAGGCTTCTGCCTTAAAGGCCGGGACAATTACATTGTCCACAATCCTGTTGGCCACGGCATCAGGAATCGCCCCTTCCAGGCCATATCCAGTCGCCATAAATACCTTCCGGTCTTCCATGGCGGCTAGGATCAACATGCCGTTGTCCTTGTCCTTCCGGCCGATCCCCCATTTTTCACCCAATTGAAAAGTATAATCGCTGATATCATACTGACCTACCGAGCGGATCAGGACAATACTGATCTGGGTAGAGGTACTGTCATTGTAGGCCACCAACTTGTTTTCTAAAGCCGCCTTTTGGGATTCAGAAAGGGTATTGCTAAAGTCATTGACCAGACGCGGTGGATTGGGAGGCTCGGGAAAATCACCCTGAGCAAAAGAAAAGAAACTGGAAAATAACAGAAAAAGAAGGAGAATTGAGGATTGTTTGTTCATGGTCAATTTTTACCCGAAGGATATTTCATCAGGAAGTTCGTTTTCATCCCCATGTTTGTCATAAGGAAAATGCGTCTTTAGCTGCTCGGCTGCCATCCCGATGCCTATGCATAAGCCTTCCGTGAATTGCCGTGTCTTGAAATGCACCAGCATTTCATCTTTGATGTCATCCCAAAAATGATCCGGCACCAGCTGGTTGATCCCCGCGTCGCCCAGGATGGCAAACTTATGGTCTTCCACCGCCAGATAAAACAGCACGCCGTTACGCTGTGCTGTTTTATGCATCTGGAGTGTCTTAAATACCTGTGCCGCACGGTCGAGCACCTCTCCCTTACAGTGGTTTTCGAGGTGGACTTGGATTTCTCCGGAGGTTTCCTTCTCCGCCGTGACAATGGCATCAATGATTCGCTTCCGGTCTTCTTTAGAAAACAGCTTTTCGGCCATGGTATAAGGTGTTTATATTTTATTAAAACTGTACTGTCGGCGCATTTTCAGCTCCGGCGGCCGCTTCAAAATAGCCTTTTACTTCAAAGCCGTACCATCCCGCAAAGATATTGTTTGGGAAGGTTCTTAGGTTGGAATTGTAGGACTGCACGGATTGGTTAAAGTTTCTCCTCGCTACCGAAATCCTATTTTCAGTGCCTTCCAATTGGGCCTGCAGATCCAGGAAGCCCTGGTTGGCTTTCAGGTCAGGATACTTCTCCACCGTCACCAACAACCTGCTCAAGGAGCCGCTCAATTGATCCTGTGCCTGCTGGAAAGCTTCTATATTTTCCGGGGTAAGGTTGGTAGGATCTAAATTAATAGAGGTGGCTTTGGCCCTGGCGTTGATCACCTCGGTCAATGTTTCTTGTTCAAAGTCAGCATATCCTTTGACGGTGTTGACCAAGTTGGGGATAAGATCCGCCCTTCGCTGGTACTGGGTTTCTACTTCCGCCCACTGCCCATTGATCACCTCTTCAGTCTGGACAAACTGGTTGTAGGTACCGACCGCTTTGGTGTAAATAAAAATGCCCACCACTGCGATAATAAGAATTGGAATAAGCGCTTTTTTCATGTATTTGTATAGATTTTTTTGATTGAAAATTATTACGGAAAAAGGCAACAATGGTTTAACTTGGTGCTTCTTGGGATGCAGATAAAGATTTCCCTACAAAAGTAACTCAATTCTCTTAAAAAACGCACAATAGTAAAACGGATGCTAGGGACTGAGGAAAAGAAGACGTCATAATTAAATAGGAAGTGACTAAATCATATGGACACGATCAAAATTCTCGCCTTCTGTCTTTTTATCTTTGGATGTACTCCTTCCAAATCCTACCGAAAAGAGGGTAACAACCCATCCGAGCAGCTGGTAATCCGACAAATTTCAGAGCATGTCTACCAGCATACCTCCTATCTTCAAACCGAGAGCTTTGGAAAAGTGGAATGCAATGGCATGATCGTAACGGACGATAACGAAGCGGTCATTTTCGATACCCCAGCCGACAATCCGTCCACTTTGGAATTGATCAATTACGTAGAAAAGCAGCTGGGATCTAGAATTATTGCTGTTATTCCCACCCATTTTCATTCCGACTGTCTGGGAGGTTTGGAAGTATTTCACCAACGAAACATCCCCTCCTTTGCACACCATAAAACGATAAGCTTGGCCAGCGCCGAGGAGCTGCCCATTCCGCAGATTGGGTTTGATAAATTGTTCGAACTGCCTGTAGGGGATAGAATAGTGATAGCGGAACACCTGGGCGAGGGACATACACAAGACAACATCATCGGGTATTTTCCGGACGAAAAGATCATGTTCGGGGGATGCCTGATTAAAGAATTGGGGGCGGGAAAGGGAAATCTTGAAGATGCCAATGTGAAGGAATGGTCGCAAACCATGAGGAGATTGAAGGAAAAGTATCCGTATACTCGGCTGATCCTTCCCGGACACGGCAAATCCGGCGGAATGGAACTGATTGATTATACGGCGAGACTTTTTGAGCAACAGCCCTAAATCAGGAAGCATGGAATATAAGAACGGAAAGTTGAAATGAACTTTTGCGGGACATGGGCGTTCGGTCAATAGCAGACATTGGATTTTTTCATCTCCTGGTTTA
>DATGMS010000123.1:0-5176 GCA_035307285.1 Cyclobacteriaceae bacterium | reverse complement strand
TGATAAAGAGCGTCCTGGTCGGATATGCGATTTCAATACCTCTCTTCTCAAATTCTTCATAAATAGCCAGATTAATGTTCTGATGGATATCCATGAAAAGGTTGTACTGACCGGACTCTACGTAGTACACCACCTCGAAGTTTAAACTTGATTCTCCATAAGAAGCGAAATGTGCCCTGTCAAAAGTTACTGGCTTTTGACTTAAAACGATATCTGTCAGTAATTTCGGGATTTCCTTTAACTGATCATGAGTGGTTTGATAGGTTACCTCTACCTTAAAGACTACCCGTCTACGCTCCATCTTCTTGAAGTTATGGATGCGTGAATTTGTAAGGTCACTGTTCGAGAACACCAGTTGTTCACCTGATAGGGTTTTGACCCTAGTGGTCTTAAGCCCTACATATTCAATCACCCCGCTCTTATCGTCTATTGCGACGAAATCTCCCACTTCAAAAGGTTTGTCAAAAAATATTACGAAATAGTTAAAAATATCCCCAATAATGTTTTGCGCAGCAAGCGCTATGGCAATACCCCCGATTCCTAAGCTAGCAATGATCGCCGTCACATCAAAACCGCGATTATCCAATAAGAATAGAATTCCGATGGTCCATATGAAGATATTGATGATGACCATAATTCCATACAACTGTTTCACTTTCTCCTCACCCCCGCTTTGTTGCCGAACGTATTTGGTCAATAACATTAAAATAGTGGAAGAGATAAAACGAATAATTAATATGGTCACAATAATGGTCGTAAGAAAAATTACCAAATTGCTTAATCTGCCCGACAAGTTCAACAGCTGCAATGCCCAAGAAACTAGAAGGAAGTAAAAAGCGGGGATTCCAAAGCGTTCCACGGAATCCACTATGTAATCATCGACGCCCGATTTAGTCTTTGAAGTAAAAGCTTTAAGCTTTCTTAAAACCACCCCTCTGAAAAGCTTGATGATAATAACGCCCACAACGATAACGCCCACAACAAATAAATAGTCGTAAACCGTGTTGCCCCAATAAGACCTTTCTAAAACTTCGTTCATAATATTCTTTTCTTTAATTTTCTCAGCAACTATGCTTTTCTCTATTTTCCCGAAAAATCCACGAAAATCAAGCCATCCACCGCTTACGTTGACTGAAAAGGGCTATCAGGCGTTTAGAACGCGAAAATACCGTGGGATTAGCTCCACTTCCGCCCAAGGATCCGACGAATCTTCCAGCTGAAGAATTTCATCATCTATATGAAGAGGTTGATTGCTTCGGATTTTTATTTTTTTTGCCTGAATGGGGCTAAATTCATTGGTAGGATTTTCACCTTTTTGGACCGTCAAAAAGTACTCTAGCTTCCTCCTTTCACCATCTCTGATCAATACTACATCTAAATACTCATCTCCATGCCGAGCCTGCGGAGCCAACTGTAAAAGCGGTCCCACGGACTGGGTATTCATCACCTCCACCCATAGGTAAAATCCCGAGTAGTCTACCCCATCAAGGAGAATCTGATAATAGGAGGGTTGAATATCCCTTACTGCCTCAGACAGCTTTTCAAGTCCATATTGTACTTTATCGACCTTATCATCGGATGTGGTTTCACCTTTACTCTTACTGGCTTTGATCTCTACCAATACTTGCGCAAATAATCCCCAACCGACTGATTCAAGAAACTTAAAGGATTCGTCACGGATTTCGACGGACCCGATACTCAGGGCACGAAAATTCTTTTCCTCCCAGCTTTTGACAATGGAATCCAAGGCTGTATCAACCTCTAGGCTTTCAGCGATATTATTCGCGTTGCCATATGGCAAAAGGACGACAGGAACCTGTTGATGAATGATTTTTTTGGCGATCTTCTCGATAGTTCCGTCCCCTCCTGCGATGATAATGAAATCGCATGCTTTTCCTAGAGATTCTTCGTATTCCTCCTCCTTGGTATTTTGAGCAAAAACCTCTGCACCTCTTCTTTCCAAACCTCTTACAAGATTTTCCACGGGCACTTGGCTACCGCCCGCTTCTGGATTATACATCAACGTTATTTTCATAAAGTATTGGCGGTTCTACCGGTTAAGCTTGGTTTTTGTTCCATTTTGAACAGGATCAATCAATTTTACTATGAAGATTTTAATTTCAAATGACGACGGTATTTATAGTCCCGGTATTCTTGCCCTTGCCGAAGCTGCTGCAGCTTTCGGAGATGTACGGATAGTTGCCCCTGATGTAGAGCAATCCTCTATGGGACACGCCATCACCGCTTCAAGACCTTTAACCTATCGAAAAACCAAAATCGCAGATTTTGAAGCGTTCAGGGTCAATGGCACCCCGGCCGATTGTGTGACGCTTGGCTGTTTTCATTGGGAAAAGGTGGATCTCGTGCTGTCCGGCGTCAATCTGGGCACCAACCTCGGTAACTCCATGTGGCATTCAGGCACCCTTGCCGCGGCCAAACAAGCGGCCCTGTTGGGGATAAAAGGGATCGCCTTTAGCACACCTAGTTCTAGGGAGGAAATCGACTTTGGCCCAATCAATCCCTATATCTCACGGGTTCTAGAATTTCTAATTAAAGAAGATAGCCCCTCACTGGTCAATGTAAACCTGCCTCCCCAGCCGAAAGGCATCCGGTGGGCCCGCCAGTCTGTACGTCACTATGACGGTTTGGTTAAGCCTTCCCATGATCCGATGGGCAGGGAACATTTTTGGTTTACTGTTACACCCATAGAAGAAACCGAAAAGGATACTGACCGATGGGCAATGGAAAACGGGATGGTATCTCTTACCCCGCTCAGGTTGGATTTGACCGATGAGGATGAATTACAGAGGATGCTGGCAAAGGAAGTCTTTCCGATAGCCAAGGAGGAGGATGCATGATGAACTTACCCATTTCCGAAGAAAGATCTGTTAATGTGATCTTTCTTCGGACTTGCTGTTTGCCTCTCGACCACCCTAGTGACAGGGCTGTTCCTCCTACTGTGCCTTCTTACTGATTTCGGCGATTACCTTGTTGATCGAAAGTCACCGTAGTTCTTTCTCCGTTCTCAAAAGTCAGTTCATAATAGGTAGTACCACCTTCAGAAAACTCCCGGCTTCCGGATAACCTCTTTTTCCTAAGAGTTTCATCATTCATAATTTTGTCGGCAATACCTTGGGGGAGACTTCCCATTACTTGGCTGTTATCAATATTTCCTCCGGTTCCCACTCCAATAGTATCTGCCCGGACAGCATTATTATCAGGTATCCCTTCGGCAGGCACCCCACGGCTGTTGAATTCTTCTTTTATAGCAGAAGTGTCTCGTCGATCCATCATGGCATTATCATCAATGTTCTTCACGGTATTTGTTTCACAGGAGATTAAAGCAATAAATCCCAAAAGGCTAAATACACGAATAATCTTTTTCATGGTCTGTTTGGTTAGTTACTACCAAAAAAGTCAAATTGTGTGCCTATTGTTATGGCACATCTTTGGGTCTGTTCTGCCTACAGACAAATCTCCTCACTCTTTTTAACCGTTTACACCACGTTAAAGCACGCTTTCAATGATCGAATTCTTACTATTAGTGTCCGGAATATTGTTGATTCTTCTGATTTTTCAGGATATCCTTTTCACTACTTATTCAATGGAAGGAGGAGGAAAGATGACTGAATTTTTTTTGACAAGATTGTGGATTATCTTCTTATGGATCAGTGGGTATAATGGAAGACGAAAACTGCTGAGTTGGGCAGGAATGTTTATGATGATCAGTCTAATATTTTTATGGGGAATAGGGCTCTGGGCGGGTGTCACCTTACTGTTCGCCTCCAGTCAGGATTCAATACTTCAATCTGAGACCCATCTTTCTACTGATTTGTGGGAAAAAATTTATTTCTCTGGCTATGTATTGACGACAATGGGACTGGGGGATTATATTCCTGCCAACGTCAGTTGGGGAATTCTCTCGGCTTTCTTTTCTCTTCTGGGTCTTGTATTCATCACTTTGATGGTTTCGTATGCTCTACCTGTTCTTTCCAATGTCATCATTAAAAAGCAGTTAAGTTTATTTACCCAGCATCTCGGGGAAACGCCTATAGAGTTATTGCTTTATTTTTGGAATGGAAAAGACTTTTCAGCTATCAAGGACATCAGTAAAGATCTTCAACAAAAAATCCTAAGCGTGGCTAAAAGCTACAAAGCTTACCCTGTCCTACACTATTTCCACGCCAATAAAAAGAAAGAGTCTTTGGTGATTACCTTTTGTATTTTAGATGAAGCGCTTAGCATTTTGGAAACCAATGTTTCCTCTGAGCAATGGGATGAAAAAGATGTTATTCCTTTACGAAAAGCTCTCAGTTGCTATCTGGAGACAATGAGGACTGTTTATAACTATCGGGGAAACAAGTCAGAAGAAATGCCGCTTCCCGATCTTCAACCTCTAAAATCGGCACATATAAAGTTGGTGGAAAAGGGAACATCAGAATATGAAAGAAAGCAGCTATGGGGGCAATTGCTGCAGTCCAAAGGCTGGAGCTGGAAAGAGGTTTATTCTAGCAACACAAATGGCAAAAGGTAACCCAAAATTCATACTCCTTCTTTAGGAAGCTTTACCTTTATGATCCCAATGGTCCTTGACTACCTTTCCGTCAGCGTCTATCACCAGCCTACGGGCGTACCTTTCCCCTTTTACTTTTCCGGTATCATCCCTTTTTCCTAGGAATAGTATAATCGGCCTTCCTTGATCATCTGTCTTGAAAGAGAGGTCATAGTTCTTGAATTTCACATCTACCATAGTAGAGGGGGCATATATCTTGTTTAAGATCTTGAGTATGGGACTGCCTAGTTCAGTTATCATATCCGGGTAGTTTAAACTTTAATATAAACGCTTCCATATTTTATGCCTTTTTTCAGGCCATAAACCGCTGCTTCGATCCCCTCTTCAAGAGGAGTAAGGAGTAAAGGCAACAACCTGTATCAAGCATCATAAACACACGCAATTAACATGGACAAGAAGAAAATTGCCGTAGTCACCGGGGGAAGTTCCGGAATTGGAAAGGCCATCGTTGAGAAACTAACAGGACAAAATTATGTAGTCATCAATGCGGACATTGATCCAGGTGAGGACTCTAACACGGCACATTATCTTCAATGTGACGTCACCAAGGCCCTTGATATCGACACCCTTTACAATTTTGTTCTGACCCGTTATGGCATTCCC
>DATGMS010000122.1:0-4975 GCA_035307285.1 Cyclobacteriaceae bacterium | reverse complement strand
GGTGGGGTTGATGTGCCTGCACGTCTTCACCGAAGGTGATAGAAAAACTTTCGAAGAGCTTAAACCCTATGCAATGAAATTGGGTGCGGCATTTCAAAAAGTAAATTTCCTCCGAGATCTAAAAAGCGATTATCATGATCTTAAGAGGACCTATTTTCCCAATGTGATCATGCATGACTTCTGTGATGAGACCAAAAGGCAAATAGAGGAAGAAATAGAAGAGGACTTCAAGGTTGCCTTGCAGGGCATCAAAAAACTGCCATCTTCCTCCAAAGGCGGAGTTTACCTCGCCTACGTCTATTACTCTTCTTTGTTTGAGAAAATCAAAAAACTGCCTGCACGCAGGGTATTATCCGAAAGAATTCGGATCCACAACGGAAAAAAGTTCGGCTTGATGCTGAACAGTTTCGTACAGCATAAAATGAATTGGATATGAAACGAATTTTAAGCATAGGCCTTTTCTTTTATTGCATGGTGTCACCCGCACAAAATCTGATGATGGAAGAAATCCGTTCACTTTACCAACAGGCAGCCGTCGAGAAAACAGCCTGTGAGCAATTAATAGCTTCTTTGGACATGGATGTTGAAACAAATCCCCTATTATTTGGTTATAAAGGAAGTGCAACGATGATGATGGCACAGCATGTTGCCAATCCTTTCAGCAAGCTGTCACATTTTCACAAAGGAAAAAACATGCTCGAGGAGGCTATTAATGCAGACCAAGAAAATATGGAACTGCGGTTTCTGAGATTTGCTGCCCAAACCAATGCACCGGCAATGTTGGGTTATCGTGGGGAAATAGAGGAAGATAAAAAAGTAATATTGGGCAGGCTGCCAATATCAAACGACCGGGAACTCAAAAAACTCGTTATTGGGTATTTATTAAATTCAGACTATCTGAGTTTAACAGAAAAGGAAAAACTAGTCGCACCAGTTTAAGGACTTAATATGGAAGATTTGTTGATATTGGTAGATGAGAATGACAAAGAAATAGGGGTTTTGGAGAAAACGCCGGTACATGAAAAGGGACTGCTGCACCGCGCCTTCTCCATCTTCATATTTAACTCTGCTAATGAACTATTGCTACAGCAAAGGGCTAGTGGCAAATACCATTCGTCCGGATTGTGGACCAACACCTGCTGTAGCCATCCACGGCAGGGAGAAGAGGTAAATGATGCGGTATATAGGAGACTACAAGAAGAAATGGGAATGAGGTGTGATCTGGAATTCCAGTTTAGTTTTATTTATAAACACAAATTCTCGAATGGGCTGACAGAACATGAATTGGATCATGTCTATTTTGGAAGAACCGACCAAGAGCCCGTTCCAAATAGAGAAGAAGTTCAGGGTTATAAATATGTTCAAATCGAGGAACTTCAGAGAGAACTGGCATCATCTCCCGAGCGATATTCTCCTTGGCTGCAGGTTTGTTTTCCACAGGTTTTACAACAACTATCGCTATGAGTATCCATACCTACAAGACAGTACAGTGGCTCCCTGTGAATATTCATAAGGCCTGGGACTTTTTCTCCTCGGCAAAAAACCTTTCGAAAATCACCCCTTCTGACATGAATTTCATAATAAGGACTGATCTTGCTGATGATGAAATATATGAAGGAATGTTGATTGACTATATTGTAAGCCCTTTGTTTGGTATTCCGGTTTCATGGAAAACAGAGATTACGGAGGTGAACGCACCTCATTTCTTTAAAGACAGCCAATTAAAAGGCCCTTTTTCATTATGGGAACACACCCATTCCTTTGAAGAACAAGGGAACGGAACATTGATGGAAGATATCGTTCGGTATCGTCTTCCATTTGGTCTGATGGGAACTTTAGCCCATCGACTTGTTGTGAAGAAAAGACTTGAAGGTATATTCGACTACAGGAGAAAAGTTTTAGAGAAATTATTATAAGCAGTTATGGAATCTATATTCGTTAACCTATTAATTGTGCTATTGGCTTTTGTCGCAATGGAAGGTGTAGCATGGTTTTCACATAAATACCTGATGCACGGCTTATTTTGGTATTTACACAAAGACCATCACAAAAAGGAATCCGCCGGTTTCTTCGAGCACAATGACTTCTTTTTCTTAATATTTGCAATTCCCGGGATAATCTGCCTTTTTTTTGGAAGAGAGAATGGATACAATTACCTGTTCTGGATAGGATTGGGAATTACCCTGTACGGAATAGCATACTTCCTCCTCCACGATATTTTCATTCACCAACGGTTTAAGTGGCTGCGCAACACCGATAACTCGTATTTCAGGGCCATTAGACGGGCACATAAAGTCCATCATAAGCATCTTGGCAAAGATGAGGGTGAGTGCTTTGGTATGCTCTGGGTGCCGTTAAAATATTTCCGTGAGGCCAAAGGAAAATCCGTCTAAAATCTCATCCTAATTCTTTCCGTTGTATGAAGTCAATGTATCTATTGGTGAATTTTTTCACTATTATCATTCCTTTTATCTTTTCGTTTCATCCAAAGATTAAGTTCCACCTTACCTGGAAGGCATTTTTCCCTGCTGCAATATTGGTAGGTGTTGTTTTCGTGATATGGGACGAACTCTTTACCGCTATGGGAGTTTGGGGTTTTAACACGGATTACGTAACTGGAATTTATTTATTCAATCTCCCACTGGAAGAACTGCTGTTTTTCATATGCATTCCCTTTTCCTGCGTATTCACTTACTTTTGCCTGGACAAATTTTTTGACCTCTCATGGAATGCGAATATAGAGGCGCTGTTTTGTTTGATCTTTTCTTTAACCTTGATCATATTGGGTTTCATTTACTATGACCGGATCTACACTGCTATTACCTTTCTCAGCACAGGATCAGTTTGTTTGGCGTTAAAATTTGTCTTAAAAGTAGACTGGTTCGGCAAGGCTACCCTTGTCTACGGAATTTTGCTCATCCCGTTTTTGATAGTGAACGGAGTTTTAACCGGAACAGGCCTTGACGCACCTATAGTGTGGTACAACCATACTGAAAACCTAGACATCCGCATCTTGACCATCCCTATAGAAGACGCCTTTTATGGTTTTGAGTTGGTTTTACTCAACCTGTATTTTTATAAGTTGTTTAGTCATCAGAAATCCTTTGTACCGCAGCCCCATTCGGGATTTTGATTGATCTTCTCAACAACTTCACTTCTATTGATTGGAAAAAAGCAAGGCTTTGACAGGAGCCCGCGTATTTGCTTTTAACGCCGAAGTCCTCAACTTCTATAAAAAGCGAAACTTACAATACTTGATCTTCTCCCCCTGGTCACTGAACATTTTTTCATACCGTGTCTGAATACCAAAATGGTCATCTTTGTATTGCGATAGATAAAAGTCATGGGTATATGCCAGGATTTCGGTCTCCTGCAAGTCTTGAAGCACTTCCAAGGTATAATTGAAAAGTCCGGTGTTATCGGTTTTGAAATGAACAATACCCCCCTTTTTGATCATGGGCTTGTACATTTCCAAAAAACGTGGCGAAGTCAAGCGCTTTTTTTCATCCCCCTCTCTCGGCCGAGGATCCGGAAAAGTGATCCATAATTCATCAATTTCACCCTCAGCAAAAAACTCATCCAGCTGCTCTATTTGGCTCCTCAAAAAAGCGACGTTTTCCAGACCCTCAGCAATCGCGATTGTGCTTCCTTTCCAAATCCTCGATCCCTTGATATCCACTCCTACAAAATTACTTTCAGGATATTGTCTTGCCAAGCCGACAGTAAATTCCCCCCTACCACAGGCAAGCTCAACTACTAGAGGCTGACCATTATTAAATTGCTCTTTGTTCCAATTGCCCTTAATTTGATTGAAGATGTCCTTTCCAGGCTGGATGACATTTCTATTGATTTCATTTTGTCTAAACCTCTCTAACTTATTACGGCCCATTCTTATAAATTTTCTAATTCTGCAACTATAAAAGTACTTCCCCCCACAAATACCAAATCATCTTTTTCAGCTATTTCAAGTATCTGCTTCAATGCTTTGTTGACGTCTGGTTCCACCCTGCCCTGTAATCCTGCTTCCCGTGCCATTTTGCTTAGCGTGATAGCCGACAAGGCCCTCGGAAGCTTCGCTTCACAAAAGACATAGGTTGCTTCTTTCGGTAAAAGAGACAAAACAGGCTGTAGGTCCTTGTCGTTGGACATGCCCATGATCATGTACAAATGACGGTGAGAAATGGATTTAATCTGCTGGACGATCATGGCGATTCCTTCGGCATTGTGTCCTGTATCACAATAGACAAAGGGATGTTCACCCAACTTCTGCCACCTGCCTTTCAGTCCTGTATTGGCAATGATACGGCTGAGCCCTCGAACTATCGCCTCTTGCCCAATCCCAGGCATCTTTTCCCTCAGCACCTCCAAGGCCTGGAGGATTCCCGCAAGATTCTTTTTTTGGTAGTGGCCCAACAAATCCATTTGGTAAACGACAAGCCCATGCTTCTCCCTTACCTTGTATTCTACAAATGATTTGTAGGGATCAAATATCCCCTCTTGAACATGAAATTTCTGGTCAGCAAAGTACAATGGAGCGTGACGATCGCCCGCTACTTTTTCAAAAACCGGCTGGGTTTCCGGATGAGTCTCACTAATGACAACAGGAACACCATCTTTAATAATCCCTGCTTTCTCTCCCGCAATTAAAGGAAGGGTGGAACCCAAAAACTGCACGTGATCTAATCCGATATTCGTGATGACGTTGAGTTCTGGAACGATCACATTAGTGCTGTCCAATCTTCCTCCCAGTCCAACTTCGATAACTGCACAGTCTACTTTTTGCCGAGCAAAATAGTCAAAGGCCATTCCGACCGTCATCTCAAAAAAGCTTGGCTTAAGCTGCTCCAGAAATTCTTTATTCTGCGACACAAAACTTACTACTCCCTCCTCGCCGATCTCTTCTCCGTTGATCTTAATCCTTTCGGTGAATGATTTCAGGTGGGGAGAAGTGTAAAGACCGACTTTATAGCCCGCC
>DATGMS010000121.1:0-9105 GCA_035307285.1 Cyclobacteriaceae bacterium | reverse complement strand
GACAGCCTGAAAGAGCTGGGGGAATTCCCTGCGGAAGTTTATCCCGTGGGAAGGCTGGATAAGGACAGTGAAGGCTTGTTGTTGATTACGGATGATAAGTCCTTGAACCACTATCTGCTGGATCCAAAATTTGGACATAGCCGCACCTATTTGGTACAGGTGGAGGGAATCCCTACCGAGGAAGCCCTTCGGCAACTGGAACAGGGGGTGGATATTAATTTGAAGGGCGAGATGTACCGCACCAAAAGGGCCAAGGCGTATATCCCGTCTGCACCTCCAGATGTGCCTGAAAGAAACCCGCCCATCCGGTTCCGTCTAAACGTTCCGGACAGTTGGATATCCCTGGAGTTGACGGAGGGGAAGAACCGGCAGGTGAGGAGAATGACTGCCGTGGTGGGACTTCCCACTTTACGGTTGGTCCGCTGGTCCATGGAGGATTTAGAAATCAGGGGTTTCCAGACAGGAGAGGTTCGCCAATATGAGAAGGAAGAGATTTATACGTTATTAAAAATAGACAGAAAGAAACTGGAAACGCCCCCGGGAATAAAGAAGGTGAATTCCTACAGATCGCGTAGAAATAAGAATAGACGTTAATTGTGTTAAAAAAGTATTTGTTCTAATTTAGGCACTTGTTAAAAGAAAGAAAACGTACCTCAGAATATGCATCAGGAAAAAATTCAGGCAGTAATCAATGAAGTGAAGAAAGTGGTGGTTGGCCAGGAAAGAATGGTCAACAGGTTATTGATAGGATTATTCACTAATGGCCATATTCTGTTGGAGGGTGTACCCGGATTGGCCAAAACACTTACCGTGAATACTCTTGCACAGGTACTGCACCTTGATTTTAAAAGGATTCAATTCACTCCCGACCTTTTGCCTTCCGATCTGATCGGAACGATGATCTACAATCAGCATTCTGCCGATTTTGAAGTTAAGAAGGGGCCCATTTTTGCCAATATCATTCTAGCAGATGAGATCAACCGTTCCCCTGCCAAGGTTCAGTCCGCCCTGTTGGAGGCCATGCAGGAAAAGCAGGTGACCATTGGGGAAACAACGTTTTCCCTTGATAGACCTTTTCTTGTTCTTGCGACGCAAAACCCCGTGGATCAGGAAGGAACTTATCCTCTTCCTGAAGCACAGGTGGATAGGTTCATGATGAAAGTGCATATTGACTATCCCTCCAAGACAGATGAGCTTGAGGTAATGAGAAGGATGACCAACAGTTTGTATTCTTCTGAGGTCAATGCGATCCTGAGCAAGGAGGAGATTTTTGAGATTCGGAGGGGGATCAACGATGTCAGAATTGCCGAACCCTTGGAAAATTACATCATTGAATTGGTCTTTGCGACCCGGTCTCCCGATAAATATGGTCTAAGAAACGAGGCAAAATATATCCAATTTGGGGCTTCGCCCCGGGCCAGTATCAACCTCAATCTGGCGGCCCGAGCGGTTGCTTATATGGACGGAAGAGACTATGTACTTCCTGAAGATATCAAAGAAATTGCTGAAGATGTCCTGAACCATAGGATCATAATCAATTATGAAGCGGAGGCCGACAATATCAGTACAAGGGATCTGGTTCATTTGATTTTGGATAAGATCCCGCTCAATAAGTCCATCAGCTTTAAATAGGTTTTAGGGGTGGCTGATCAGTTCACTGCTCCATGAAACGCTATAGGGGATCAACTTGGGATTAAGTTGAAGATTTTTTTGAGAAACTGAGAGTCAGGCAACGTTATCTGAGATAATTTAGCGAAGACTGACTTTCTTCTATGTGGGGCTTATTTTTATCTTAATAGCTTAGCGTGAAAAAGCTTCAGAGTCTTATAAAATTTTTTTCGGAACACTTTTGGATATCGGTTATATAGGATCATTATTTTTATATTGTCTAAAATAAAATTGTATGGAAAAAGAATACCCAAGTAGCTTCATTTTGGCTTCTAAACTTTTGGTGCTGTTTCTAGTCATTGCCTTGGCTTACTTTCTTCAAGGGGTATTGATTCCTTTGCTTTTTGCTGTGATTTTTGCCATTACGCTCTTCCCATTGTGCACCCTTTTGGAAAGGCTTAGACTACCCAGAGCTGCGGCTTCTATCATATCTGTAATAGTGGCAACGCTGGTCGTTTCGGGAATCATTTATTTTATAGTCAATCAAGTTATTGTGATCGGAAAGAACGGGGAGGATATTTCAAAGAATTTCGTGACGATCTATGACAGCATCCAAAGCTTTATGGAAAATAAATTTGGGGTTGAACCTGGAGCACTCACCAACAGGCTGCGGGAGGAGGGCCAGAACTTTCTTTCCAACGCAGGAACCTATCTTTCCGCTGCCTTTAGTTCAGCCGGCGGTACATTGGCCAATGCCGTTTTGGTTCCGTTATACATTTTCTTTTTCCTTTATTATCGGGATTTCTTTAAAGAGTTTTTTATCAAAGTCAACCGGTCATTTACTCCAGCCCAAACCTTGGGCACCTTGAGGGAGATTTACGAAGTGATTCAGAGTTATTTATTGGGGATGGTCATGGTGATGGGCATCGTAGCGATATTGAATACCGCTGGGCTTTTGGTTCTTGGAATCCAGTATGCATGGTTTTTTGGTACCCTTGCTGCCTTGTTGATTCTGATCCCTTATATAGGAATTGCAATAGGTTCCATCATTCCTGCGCTGTTTGCTTTGGCAACCATGGACAGTTATTGGTATGCTCTAGGGGTCATCATTTGGTTTCAGGTGGTCCAATTCTTAGAAGGGAATTTTATCACTCCGAATATTGTGGGGGGGAAGGTGAGCCTAAACCCTTTGGTGGCAATTATTTCCTTATTATTGGGAGGAATGCTATTTGGCCTTGCTGGACTTATTTTAGCGCTTCCCTTAGTGGCCTCTATTAAGATCCTTCTTAATTTGAGTGAAAGCACGCAGCCTTTCAGCTTTGTCATAGGGGAGCCCGAGAAATATCACTTGGTGGTGGATTCCCACGAAAAATTACGGGATAAGTATGATGTTGCCGAAGGAGATATAGTGAAGGTAGAGAAAGAAACAGAGGATAAAATGGAAGAGGATAAATAAAGGCAGGTGGCTACATAGCAGTAGTTAGAGCCGCAAATTGAAGAGAAAAGAACAAGAGGGGAATTGTTTAATCGTGGAATCGTGATACCGTCATTCCTTCAGTTAAACAACCACTGACCTCACGCTATTCCACAGTCATCGAACACAAAGGCAAGCAGCAGAACAACAGGACACCTATGATTTTTCTTTCTTCTGTTGGTGATCCGTGTGCAAAAGAGAACAAAAGCAACAACGAGCTGAAGTGCCCAGCCCGTTGTTTAACCTAGACATACTGCTATATCTCTGCTGTTTGTTCTTCACTTCCGTCTTCTACCATGTTATTTTTCTGTTGCGGGCCTCAGTGTGCCATTCTTCTGCGACTTCATGGTCCCGAATAGCATGAACCCGGTCGTACAAGGCGACGGTAGGGCAGATATGGTAAGGTACACCGTACAGGATATCTCCGGGTTTGAAGCCGTGGTCGTCGCCAGCTTTTAACACGAGATGTTCCTCGCTTTGGCTGACAGGCTCTAAATTTTCAGCGTTTAAAAAACGAACCCTGTTCCCCAACGGATTTTCCGACGCTATGGATTTATGTCCAAGATCGACTGTAATAAGACCCTTTGCTGGAAGGGAGATGACACGGGTAACGACGACGGCTGCGGGTGTAAAAGGCTGTTCGGAAAGAACTTCTCCATAGCCAAAGTCCCAATAAACAAAAGTCCCTGGACTGCAGACTACATCAGCCCTTTCCAGATGGACGGGGAAGGTCGGTGTTCCCCCTGCTATTACCAGTATGTCAGCGTAGTCATTTTCTTTTAAGGCTTCAACCATTGCTTCTACAGGAGCAAAAGCTTGGTCACAAGCTGCTTTTCTTTCTTCATAGTTTTTTTGCCTGAAGTGTCCGTCGTAAACATGGAAGCCCATGACGGATACTCCCTCGAGAGCGTGAAGTTGCTCGTAAAGTTGTTCAGCGTCTTTTCCCGGAGCAATGCCGGTCCTGTTGGTTCCAACATTCAAATCGATATATATATAAAGAATGGTCTCGTTAGCTTCGGCTAGTTCCGAAAGATGGCTAGCCGCATCCATATGATCAACCAAGCAGGAAAACTTGGCATTTGGAAAATTCCAGATCAGCTCCATCAGACGTTGCGCCTTGGGACCGAGAGGTTGGTAAGCCAATAAAATGTCTGTGGCACCGGCCACAGCCAACATCTCTGCCTCGGCAATGGTGGCACATTTAAACTGAAATATGCCCATTTGCATCATCATTTGCACCACTTCAATGGACTTATGTGTCTTGACATGGGGGCGTAATCTTGCGGGATCGCCAATTAAATCTAGGGCGGCCTGAATATTGGCTTTTACTCTTTCGGGATACACCAGCAGAGCCGGTGTATCTATCTTTTCAATACTTTTAATCTCATACCATTCTTCTGAATGTTGCTCCATACAATTTCGTTTTTTTATACTAATTCAAAAAGGGCTTCGATTTCCACCGGAATATTATCCGGTAGTGAGCCAAAGCCAACCGCACTCCGTACGCCTACTCCATTTTCTTCTCCCCATACTTGGGCAAACAGTTCACTGCAGCCGTTGATAACATAGGGGTGTTGCTCAAATTCGGAAGTACAGTTGACCATTCCCAAAACCTTGATGACTCTTTTGACCTTGTTAAGGCTTCCAAGGTTGGTTTTTATGGTGGACAGCATGGTCAGGCCCACCTGCCGTGCGGCTATTTTGCCCTCTTCAATATCAATATCCTTGCCAATGCGCCCTATCATCAGTTTCTCGTCATCCTGAACAGGTCCATGTCCAGAAAGGTAAAGGTATTTTCCGTCGAGAAGAAACGGTTTGTATACTCCTTTTGGCGCGGGAGCCGGAGGAAGCGAAAGGCCTAAGTTGCTGAATCTTTCTTCTGCTGAGTGTATTTCCATTGCTGAGTTTGTTTTCCGATTATATGATTAAATCTAATGTAAGTACAGTTATTAAGCCGACTATTGCCGCTATGGTTTCCATCAGAGACCATGATTGTAAAGTGTCTTTGATACTGAGGTTAAAATACTCCTTAACAAGCCAAAATCCCCCATCATTAAAATGGGAAAAGATCAGGCTGCCTGCTCCGATAGAGATGACCATCAAATTGGGATCCGCTCCTCCCGAAGCGACCAAAGGGGCAATAATCCCGGCTGCAGTAAGACCTGCAACGGTGGCCGAGCCTACGCATATCCGAATAATAGCAGCAATTAACCAGCCTAAAAATAATGGGTTCATGTTCCATTCATTTAGGCTTAATGCAATGATATCGCTCACCCCACTATCCATCAGCACCTGCTTTAAAGCCCCCGCTCCGGCGATGATCAATAGGATCATGGCAATGTCCTTCACCGACACCACATAGCTGTCCATCAAGGTGGCCATGGAGGTTTTCATCCTCAGCCCCAAGCTATAAGTCGCTACTAATAAGGAGATCAGCATGACGATGCTGGGGTCACTGACAAAAAGCAAATAGGGATACAAGGACGAATTCTCATCTACCCAAAAGATCGCCAGAGAGGTGCCTATCAACAAGAAAACCGGCAATAGGGATGAAAAAAGGCTGTTAATAATACCCGGTAGTTCTTCTTGAGGTTTCGATCTTGCCTGAAAAGTACTTAAAGGGGACGAGTTGATGCGCTTCAAGGTGCTGCTGAATATGGGTCCCGCCAGAATGACTGTAGGTATCGCTACAATTATACCGTATAACAAGGTTAATCCCATATTTGCTCCAAACTGTGCGACCAGCGCGGCGGGAGAAGGATGGGGAGGCAGAAGTCCATGGGTTACCGAAAGGGCCGCCAACATGGGGATGCCTATGTAGATGGCGGAAATCCGGTATTGATAGGCGACTGAAAAAACAAGAGGAACCAGCAAGACGAATCCCACATTGAAAAAAAGAGGGATTCCTACGACAAAACCGGTAACCATCATGGCCCAGTTGATGTATTTTTTGCCAGATAAGGCCATGAGGAATTCTGAAATCCTCTGGGCAGCCCCGCTGTCCGCCACGAGCTTTCCCAACATGGCGCCAATGATGATGATGACCACCAAGCCTCCCAATAAATCCCCCATCCCTTTTTGGACAGAGCCGGCGATATGTTCCACGGGAATACCCAAAAGAAATCCGGCGAGAATAGAAGAAATTAAAAAGGAAATAAAGGGATTGATCTTCGCCCAGACAATCAATAGCACAAGGACCAAGATGCTAATCAACACAAAAATAAATATCATAAGGAAGACGGCTATTTTTAAAAAATTAAGTTAGCAAAATAAATGGTTTAGCCGGTTGTTTTTAATTGACAAATTTTGACTCAGTTTTCCTTTAACCATTTAACCACCTGTTGTTTCAGGTGGTTTTCTACAATAACCAGATACATCCCAGGACTTAACTCGTCCATGTGTTCAGCAATCTTGACGGCAACTTCTTCTAATAGGCCTGCTTCTTGGACTAGTGAAATTCCGGAAATATGTTTAACGGACATCTGGGCTGGGGTACCGCGCAGCTTTTCCGGAATCCGGATGGTCACGGAATTTCTTTGACTAACAGAGGGGTTTGGAAAGATGGATATCCGATCGTCAGATCCTGCAAGGCTAAGATCAAATACCGGACTGAAATCATACCTTCCGTCGAAATCCACTTGCTTGATCTGGTAATAAATTCTGTGGGCAGTATTGAGGGTTCTGTCAAGGAAATCATAATGTTGGATCTCATTACTGTACCCTGTCCCTGTCACCCCTCCGATTTCATCGAATTGCTTGGCATCAATGGATTTAAAGACAAGAAACTCTCGATTGTTTCTTTCTTGGGCTGTGCTCCAGCTGACCAAGTTTCCGTGGGCAAATTGTCTGGCTCCATAGGATAGCCAAGCTATCGGTAGAATGGAAGCAATGCCCGTGCTGCCGATAGTTAGGATTTGACGCTTGAGGTCTAGGGTTGACAGTTCCCTTCTGGCAATATTGTTCAGTCCCGGTAGATGGTCAGGGGGGGCAGCGGAAATATCGCTTACTATTCTTAGATCCTCATCTCTCACTACAATAAGATTATCTGCGGAGATCCTGATTTCAAGTTTATCTTCCGCAGCAACATCATTTAGATCAACGGTAAAATAGCTGTTGAGCTTGTACAGTATAGGGGTATTGTCATAATCATTAAAGCCTGCATCCCAGTTGACTCCGGGTAATTCGGTATAAGAAAGCCGAAGGCCGGTATTTGAAACGGATAAGTTACCAATGAGGATTACTGTTCGTTTTCCTCCTAGATAAGCATCTATAAAGGGAAAGGTGCTGTTGGAAGGAAGAAGGGCTGTAGGAAGGTTTTGATGGGTTAGTAGGGAAAGGTTTCGCCAGTGGCCGGAGTGATAGCTGTAGAGGCCATTCATCGCAAGATTGTGGTGTCTAAAATCAACGTCTCCTGAAACCATCTCAAACCGTTCATTGACGACAAGATCTCCGTCCAAAATGAGAAGACCCGCTGGTTTGTTGATGATTGCTTCTTTAAGATGAAGAGAAGTTTGGACTACTTCCTGATCATCATTTCCTATAAAATAAAGGCTGGTGTTTGTGCCGATAATCGAGCCACCATCCAAGTGGGTAAAATTGCCCGTCAGTTCCAGTATCTCCGGCAGGTTCTTGATGGCATTTCCCTCAAAAAACAGGTTGTTGTATTCCGAGGGTTCGGTTACCCCATCCATTGATCCGGTAATAAAACGTTGTGTTCCGCTGTTTCCGCTGTAATAAACATCACCTTCAAGCAGGATATTCGCTGCCTCTATAATTGGTTCCTGTCCCAGAAGGATTAAGCGTCCCCCTTCTTTGAGATGGAAATTGGAGGCTGGTCTTGTGTCACTCCTCCGGATAATTTCATTGAATTCTTTCGTCCCATAACTAATGAGGGTAGCCCCAGGTTCGACAATAAACTCTCCATAATTATCGGTTCCGAACATATCGTGGGTATTAAACGAGAAGGTCGAGGTGGCTTCGGTTCCCTCAGTATTGACAGTTTGAATGACTGTTCCCGAAAGAACTGTGAAGTTGTTTGCTTTAAAGCCCGCATTTACCGTCAAGGCCTCATGGGGATCGGGATTAAAGATCACTCCAAATCGGCTATACTGGGTGTTTGCACTCCAAGAGGACCTATCTACAATATTTCTAGAACTGCCTTTAAAAACAATACTGCCGATCTCTGGATAGATCCAATCGGTGATACCTGAAGTAGAACTGTAGAATTGGTATTTTCCATCCGTGTCTCTAAAGAAGCATCTTAAGGCCCCATAGACGTCAAGGTCATATGCTTGAAGATTCAGTTTCTTTCCAGCCTCCGCCGCTGCAAATAAATAAAGGGTTCCCACCTCCTGGTTTTGGGTCAGCCTAACCTCATTATCCTTTTCTATAAAAACATCATTGTCCCGACTAGGTGGAATGGTGGCGGAACGCCAAGACGATCCGTCCCATACCTCCCATGTGAAAGGATCATCCCAGTCCCCCGTTCCGTCAATTTCTAAAGCAGTTCTATAGGCGTTGATGCTAATCTCTAGCCCTTGACCATACAGCGGACTGAAAAATATGCACACAGTTCCCAGCATACTATAGAAAATGTGGGTTATTTCCAAAGGGTGCTTTAACAAAAGACGGAAACTTGAATAGATAGCCATATTAAAAAGTAGTTAAAAACGTATCCTAAAATAAAAAAAGGTACGTTCTAGAAAAAGATAAATAGCAAATGCTGCCAAAAAATGTAAATGTACTGCCTTGATTAATACGTGTTTATGTGTATTTAACAGGCTAACCTATGGAGTGGTTGGCAGAATAATCAGGAAGGATCTCCTAGACTGTTGTGTATTTCCTTCAATTTAATTCGACTAAGTGGCTTTAAAATCAATCCCTTAACGGATAAAAAGTCCATTGCACGGCTTCGGTCGCTCTCCCTTGCAGAACTGGTAACAAAGAAGACCTGGGTATCTGGAAATTTGGAGCGAAATTGCTCCTCGAACTGTTCTACAAACTGAAAGCCATCCATTTCGGGC
>DATGMS010000120.1:0-20417 GCA_035307285.1 Cyclobacteriaceae bacterium | reverse complement strand
AAACGCTGGGGCATTGGTTCCAAAGGTTGGATGTGGATATGATCGCAGAACATGGGGTCTGGCTAAAGAATAATGAGTTAGGGAGTGAATGGCAGGCCTATGCCGACGTGGATGACAGTTGGAAGGAAGACATCCGGCAGGTAATGGAGTATTATGTATTGAGGACTCCGGGGGCGTTTATTGAAGAAAAACACCACTCATTGGTGTGGCACTACAGAAAAGTGGAAAGCGGGCTTGGAGACCTGCGGATGCGGGAGCTGTTCAGTCACTTGAAATACATGGCAAGCGGACACAATCTGCAGGTGCTGGAAGGCAACATGGTTTTGGAAATCAAACGGCCTGATATCAATAAGGGAAGAGCGGCTACTGCTTTTATGAAAGGGAAGGAATTTGATTTTGTCTTGGCGATGGGGGATGACTGGACAGATGAAGATACTTTTAAGGCCATGCCCGAGCATGCTTTTAGCGTTAGGGTGGGCTATACCTATACCCAAGCCAATTATAACATAAAGAGTCCCCGGGAAGTAAGGGGATTATTGAGGGAATTGGTGGGAGAATGAAGGTTTAGTACTGAGTACTTGGTATCAAGAACAAAGAAGCAAGAACAAAGAGCAAAGTGGGATGGCCCTGCCTTCCAACAGAAAAGACTGGAGAAATCCGCCATGGGCTATAGACCATCAACTATTGGCTGCCCGGAAAAATTACAAATGTCATCAATTTTAGTCGTCCATTGGAGTTTTCTATCGCCCGAAAATCAGCCGTGGTCCATGGTCTGTGGACTGTTGACAAAAAATGCACCGCTTTGACTGCCTTAAGCCACTATGGGACCATGGTCTATCAACTATTAACTGCCGCAACCCACTACGAACTATGGTCTATCAACGATCAACTAACCTAACCCACCACTTCCAAGTACTTCTGGGGCACGTTGACCATCATGCTTTGGTTGATGCTTGGTATCCTAATGATAAAGTAGTCCTTATTGGCTTTTTGTATGCATTCTCCCTCCAGCCCTTGTAACGGACCGCCTAGGATCCTCACTTGCTGTCCTTTTACAATATCGCTAGTCTCGACTTCAACCGCTACTCCTGTCGCTATCACCCGTTTGAGGGATGCTATCTCCTCTTCGCGTATGGTGGCATGTTCGCCTGCAAAATTCACGAATTTTACAGCTCCGGAGACCTGCAAGGATTCCCACAGCTTATCTTTTGTGGTATGGACAAAAAGATAGCCGTTAAAAAGCGGTCTTTGGACTTTCTTTTTTCTGTCGCTCCACTGCCTTATTTCCTCCACAATGGGCAGGTACACCTCGAGCCCTTTTTCCTTTAGCCGCTGCTCTACTTTCTTCTCGGACCTCGGGGTGGTGTACATCACGTACCATTGAAAGTTGTTGTTCATCTCTTTAAATAATTTAAGCAAAAATATACCTTCTTTTACGCAAAGCAAACAAGAAAATCCTCCACTTCTATTAAATAGAGTTTGTAGAGGCGTGTTTTTTTTCCTTGCCAAGTAAGTTGAATACACGGAATAGTTTTGACAATCTGTAAGAAGATGATTGGAAATGTGTGTTTTTCAAAAAATAAAAAATTTCATCCGCAGGCTGTCTTTTAATTTTAAATATTAATAAATGCATTTCAAACGTTTTAATCTGTATTTTGATTTTTATTTATATCTTTGCGTTCCCAAAGTAGCAGGAAAGCCTGCTCTATCCGTTAGATTTGTAAAGATTTCCAGTTTGATTTTTAAAAATATATAATGAAAGTTACCAATGTAATTTTATCTGGAGGTGTGGGCAGCAGGTTGTGGCCCCTTTCTCGCAAGTCCAAGCCTAAGCAATATCTTCCTCTTTTCGAGGGACAGTCCCTTTTTGGATTGACGGTTAACAGGAACAGAAGCATATGTGACCAGGTGTTGGTCGTAGGCGGTAAGGATAATTTCCAGCTTTCAAGGGAACATCTTCAAAAGTCTGCAAACACAGGATATATCGAAATCGTAGAGGCCTGCCCCCGAAACACTGCTGCGGCCATTGCTTTTGCGGCATTTAACCTGGATAAAGAGGACATACTTTTAGTCACTCCCTCGGATCACCTGATCGAAGGACAGGGACTTTATGAAGAGGCCTTAGAAAAAGCGGTCCAATTGGCAAAGGAGGGCTATTTGGTCACCTTTGGGTTGGTACCCACCAAACCTGAGACAGGTTTCGGATATATTGAATACAAGGACAATGAGGTGATTTCCTTCAGGGAAAAGCCTTCCCAAGAGCTTGCTGAAGAATTTTTAGCTACGGGGAGATTTCTTTGGAACAGCGGCATGTTCTGTTTTTCGGCGGAAGTTTATCTTAGTGAACTCGAAAAGTATGCACCCGATGTGTATTATCGGGCTTTTGAAGCTTATGATAGATCAGTTGGAGGGTTTTTGCCCATGGAGGAAAGCCTTCAAATTCCCTCAATAAGCATTGACTATGCAGTAATGGAGAAATCGGACAAGATAAAAGTAGTGCCTTCTCATTTCTCCTGGTCCGACATGGGTTCGTTTGAGGCCTTATATGAATATAACCTTGAAAAAGCAGCAGAGACCTCCAATACGAATCTGGCGTTGGGCTCCAAAAAACACGTAGAGTTTATAGGAGTAGACAATATTATTCTCGTGGAAACAGATGATGCAATCCTCGTCTTAAATAAAAGAAATGCCCAGGACGTAAAACAGGTGTATGAAAGACTGGAAAAGGAGAATCCTGATCTGCTAAGATAAGAGGTATAGTGCAGGAAAATAAACCGTTGCAAAACAAGAGGAATCAGTCATCTTCATTAACTTTGCCTCTGAAAAAGACACTTTTAATATTCTGCTCCTTTTTTGACGCAGTATAGTAACCAATAATTAATAATCACAAACCACGCATGTTATCACAAAAGTCTAAAATATATATTGCTGGACATAGAGGAATGGTAGGTGCTGCAATCTGGAGAGTGTTGCAAGCCAAAGGTTACCAGCAGCTCATCGGCATGACCAGTAAGGAACTGGATCTACGCAACCAGCAGGCGGTATCGGATTTTTTTCGGGAGGAAAGACCAGAAATAGTAATCGATGCGGCAGCCCGCGTGGGAGGTATACTCGCCAACAATGATTACCCTTATCAGTTTTTAATGGAAAACATGCAGATCCAAAATAACCTGATAGATTCTGCACATCGATTCGATTGCGAAACATTTGTTTTCTTAGGTAGTTCCTGCATTTATCCGAAATTGGCTCCGCAGCCATTGAAGGAAGAATATCTTCTGACTGCATCTTTAGAGCCTACCAATGAGTGGTATGCTTTGGCTAAAATTTCAGGAGTCAAAGCCTGTGAAGCCATACGGAAGCAGTTCAACAAAAACTTTGTGAGTTTGATGCCCACAAACTTATATGGCCCTTTTGACAATTTTGATCTACAGACTTCCCATGTGTTGCCTGCCATGATCCGTAAGTTTCATGAGGCCAAGCTGGACGGCAACGCTCCAGTTACTTTGTGGGGATCGGGTACTCCCATGAGGGAATTTCTTCATGTAAATGATGTTGCAGAAGCGGTGGTTTTTGCTCTTGAGAATAAATTACCTGATAACCTGTACAACATCGGGACAGGAGTGGACTTAACCATAAAAGAACTGGCGGAATTGATCCAAAAAACGGTGGGCCACCAAGGTGAGTTGATTTGGGACAGCGAAAAGCCTGACGGTACTCCTAGAAAATTGATGGACGTATCCAAGATGACTTCCGCTGGATGGAAGGCCAAGATACCATTGGAGGAGGGCATCGTTTCTACCTATCAATGGTTTTTAGATAATATTGATTCGGTGAAAGAAGTGAAGATGAATTAGTCTCTAGTATCGAGTAGTGAGTATTGGGATAAGGAATTTAGGTTTCCAAGTTCATAATTAACTTAACTATTTACTCAATGCACCGATAGCCTAATACCCATTAACCGCTAACCTAATAACAAACAACCAAAAAGACGAAAATTTCAACAATACGTACATATGAAAACAGCACTTATCACTGGCATTACCGGGCAAGACGGCGCCTACTTAGCAGAATTACTTTTAGAAAAAGGATACATCGTCCATGGTATCAAAAGGAGAGCCTCGCTTTTTAACACGGACAGAATTGACCATTTGTACCAGGATCCCCATGTGGATAACCAGAGGCTGTTTTTGCACTACGGTGATTTGACAGATTCTATGAATTTGACAAGAATTATCCAAGAGACACAGCCAGACGAGATCTATAACCTGGCGGCGATGAGCCATGTGAAAGTGAGTTTTGACACGCCTGAATACACCGCCAATGCCGATGGTATTGGTACTTTAAGGATATTGGAGGCGGTAAGGTTGTTGGGATTGGAAAAGAAGACCCGGATCTATCAGGCTTCCACTTCCGAACTATACGGTTTGGTACAAGCGGTTCCGCAGTCCGAGACCACTCCTTTCTATCCCAGGTCGCCTTATGCGGTAGCGAAGCTGTATGGCTACTGGATTACAGTAAACTACAGAGAAGCCTATGGCATGTATGCCTGTAACGGGATTTTGTTCAACCATGAGTCACCGTTACGGGGAGAGACCTTTGTGACTAGAAAAATAACCCGTGCAGTAGCCAAGATCGCCCTAGGTCTTCAGTCAGATCTTTATATGGGAAATCTGGATGCCAGAAGAGACTGGGGTCATGCCAAGGATTATGTGGAGGCTATGTGGAGGATTTTACAGCAGGATGTTCCGGAGGATTTTGTGATCGCAACTGGGGTAACCACTAAAGTCCGCGACTTTATCAAAATGGCATTTGCTCATGTAGGATTTACTTTGAGATTTGAGGGTGAAGGAGTTGACGAAGTAGGGATCTTGGAATCCATCGATGAGAACTTCCTTCAGAACGAATTGGAAGAAGGGAAGCTGAAAGTTAAAGTGGGTGATGTGTTGGTGAAAATTGACCCTACCTATTTTAGGCCTACAGAAGTGGATTTGCTGATCGGAGACCCCACAAAGTCGAAGACCAAATTGGGATGGACTCCTAAATACGACTTAGCCATGTTGGTAGAGGATATGATGACCTCTGATCTCAACCTTTTCAAAAGAGACCTTCATTTGATTAAGGCGGGCCACACGATCTATAACCAAGTAGAATAGTAGTTAAGGAAGACCTTCTCAAATCGAGAAGGTCTTCGTTTTTATAGCCGATCCTGTTTGCCAAAATCTCTCTCAGATTTAGCCAATTTTTTTATCGCCCTTAGCCGTAGCGGTTGGATTTGAGAGGTCGTTTTGTTTTTCAAAAATCTCCCTGCCGGGCAATCGTCATTTCAGCAACAACTTTCCTTCTTTCCTAAATTGCCCTTAAATTCTATACTCTTTGTGTTATTAAAGGTGGAATGTTTACTTTTGTGCCATTCTATAGGCAAGCCGTTTTCCTATAATTGTCAAAATAGTTGAACCAACAGTAGTTCCTCGGCTGGGACTAACGGAGCGAAGCTGTGGGTATCACTGAAGAAAATGTCTGTTTAAGGCCACACATGGCCAAATTCCCCAGCGCCAATTATCCGTCTTTCTACAGGTTTCAGAACTTATTACCTTACCAACTTTATGGTTTCATTCATAAAAGATAATTTTCAGTTTTTATTTTTCGGCCTTGTCCTATTGTTCATTTCTGTTGTGGCTAATGGGCAGTCTCTTCAGGATATCCAAAATGTTAAAGTGGATAACCTTTCAGATGCGCAGATCGAGCAGCTGATTAAGAGGGCCGAATCCTCTGGTTTAAATGAACAGCAATTGGAATCCATGGCTCGTGAGCGGGGCATGCCGGCAACCGAGGTGGCCAAGTTACGGCAGCGGATCATGGAGCTACGTTCTGGTGGAAGGGCGGCTGCACCCGCTGGCAATCAGATGCAAAGAGGAAGGCAGGTACAGGGCTTAGAGCAGCGGGATATCTTTGATTCTCTTAGAAGGTCAGATCCTTATTACGACCTCACTCCCCGACAAAAGAAAATCTTTGGCTATACGCTTTTTCACAACAAGGAACTGAATTTTAATCCCAGCCTGAATATCCCTACCCCGGAAAGCTATATCATCGGCACGGGCGACCAATTATTACTTGATGTCTACGGTGCCTCCCAGGAGTCGTATGATTTAGAAGTTAACCCGGAAGGGAGGGTTTTTATTCCTAATGTAGGACCTGTTGAAGTAGGTGGGGCGAGTGTCAGTGTGGCCCGTGCAAGGTTGAGGACTGCCCTAAGTCAGATCTATTCGGGTCTTCAGGGGAATAACCCCAACACCTTCCTGCAGGTCCGCTTGGGTAATATACGCACCATCAATGTTACTATGGCTGGGGAATTGAGAAAGCCAGGTACTTATAATCTTCCCTCATTCGCCTCGGTTTTCAACGCACTATATGCCGCCGGAGGCCCAAATGAGAACGGTTCCTTTAGACATATCCAGGTTTACCGCAACAATCAAATGGTCGGGGAAACCGACATCTACGACTTCTTAATCAATGGGGTCGATAGCGGCAATGTGCGCTTGCAAGACAATGATGTGATTATCGTACAGCCACTTAGGACCCGGGTAGAAATAGAAGGTCCCTTGAGACGCCCTGGATTGTTTGAAATTAAGCCGGGGGAAAGTATAGAAGAATTGCTAACATTTGCCGGAGGCTATTCCGATAAGGCCTATACCAAAAGGCTTACCGTCAGGAGATCTACCGGAGAGCAACTTAAAGTGGAGGACATAGAGGAAGAGCAATATGGCAGTTTTGCTCCACAGGATGGAGATTTTTTCATTGTTGGGGAAATCCTTAAACGCTATGAAAATAGGGTACAGGTAATGGGAGCAGTTGTTCGGCCAGGTGAATTTGCTTTGGAGGAAGGGATGACCATCAAATCATTAATTGAAAAGGCGGGCGGTTTACGGGGAGATGCCTTTCAAAATAGGGCTACCTTATACAGGACCGGTGACAACCTGACCCAGACCGTGGTGTCAGTAGATATACAGGGTATATTAGGTGGAACTGTCTCTGATATCACCTTGAATAGGGAGGATGTTTTGAACATAGCCAGCTTGTATGATTTGAAAGAAGAATATTATGTACAAATTTCTGGCGAGGTGAACCGTACAGGCGTTTATCCTTATGCAGGGGAGATGACTGTCGGTGATCTGGTAATGCGTTCCGGTGGGCTTAAGGAATCTGCTTCCAATTCATCCATCGAAATCGCCAGAAGGCTGAAGGACGATGTGTCAGGCAGGGTTTCTGAAATCATCACCATCGCCATAGATCCTGAACTAAGGTTGAGTTCTGAAGATAGCCAAATAGCCTTGGCACCCTTTGATCACGTTTTCATCCGTAAGAATATCGGTTTCCAGCGGGAAATGCTGGTGGAGGTGGAAGGAGAGGTTAATTATCCAGGAACATTTGCCTTGGAGAAGCGGGATGAGCGCATTTCTGACGTGTTGAACCGTGCAGGAGGACTCAACCAGTTTTCCTATGCAAAAGGTGCCACCTTGATCAGAAGGACGGAATTTTATAAAGACGTGGAAGAGGAGGAACGGAAGCTCAAGGAACTTCAATCACTGCTGGATAATGTCGATCAAGAAAGGGATTCCGCCATGTTCACGGAAGTGGAGCAGGGGCTCCATGATCGTGTGGAGCAAAGGTTAATTGCTTTAAATGAAGAAAAGAGGAAGAGGATGGAGAGAACCAGCCGGGAAGGTGCCAATCTTGATATGGAAAGATATGCCTTACTGGAAGGAATGGACACTACTTCTGCAAAGCTGGACATCAGGGAAACGGAATATGTGGGTATTGAGCTGGAGAAAATTCTTGCCGAACCAGGATCCAAGTATGATATTATCCTTCAGGAAGGGGACATCATTAGTATTCCAAACCAATTGCAAACCGTACGGATGCGAGGGGAAGTGCTCTATCCCACGACAGCGAGGTATGATATCAGCCGTGGGTTTAAAAACTACATCTCTAGGGCAGGAGGTTTTACCGAGAAAGCCCGCAAAGGGAGATCCTATGTGATCTATGCCAATGGGGATGTGAAGAGAACAGGCAAGTTTCTCTTTTTCAATGTCTATCCCCATATAGAACCAGGAGCTGAAATCATAGTTCCCCAAAAACCAGACCGGCAGCCGATGAGTATCCAAGCCTGGGTCGGAATTGCCTCCAGTCTAGCGACTTTGGCGATTTTGGTGGACAGGTTGGCGCAGTGAGAGAAGTCGGACTTGAAATAGTTCCTTAGAAGATCGAAGAAACTTAAAAGACATTTTAACATTCTTGTTAATCAATTGTCAATCTCAAATTAATGAATACTACAGAGAGTAAGGAAATCATAAGTATCACGGGTTTATTGAGGGTCGTTTATAAATCGAAGAAGACAGTGGCCCTTTTTCTCGTAATTTTTATGGTACTGGGTCTACTGATTTATCTTTTTAGCCCGAAAGAGTTTTCCTCGCAAGCGGTGATCCTGCCGGAGAATACGGGGTCTGGCGTCGGTTTAGGAGGGCTAGCGAGTTTAGCCGGCATCAACATTGGACGGCTGGATGACAAAGGGCGTACTTTAAATTCAGCCGTATATGAACCCATTTTGCGTAGCAGTCCGTTTTTGGATAAAATCCTGAAGAGTGAATATGACTTTTCCGACATTGGCCAACGACTGACGCTGATGGAGTACTTAGCTCAACACACTACTCCTTCCCTGACAGAGGCGCTGGAAAAAGTCGCTAGCCTTAGTTGGCTAAGAAGTGGTAATACGCCGGCTCCCCAACCAACAGAGGCAGATACAGTGTCAAGCGATGATGTTAATGCGGTCATCTTTGACAACTCAATTATTGAAGTGTCTAGTAGGAAAGCCATTAAAGATTTAAGGGGTAGAATATATTATAGTAAGGATCTACAGACAGGCCTTATCACTATTTCATTGGATCTTCAAGATGCGAATGGAGGTGCTCAGGTTTTACAAAAAATGATAGGCGAACTTGTACAAATAACCAGAAAGTATCAAGGCCAAAGAGATAGCCTGAATATCGAGCAGTTGGATGTTCAAATAAACGAGAAAAAGTCAGAGTATGAAAAAGCACTGGAAGCCAATGCTCGGTTTCGGGATCAAAATATTAATCTAGTTCGCTCCATGGACCGGATGACGGAACAAAAATTACAAAACGAGATTACTTTTGCATTCAACGTATATAACACCTTACTTCAACAAAGGGAACAGATCATTATCCAATCCAGAAATATGCAGGATCCCATTGCGATCATAGAGCCGGTTCAAATCGCAGGAGGTCCTTCCTCTCCCAATATCATACCGATCATGGCGATCTGTATTTTCTTTGGTTTAGTTTTTGGAGTTCTCTTTGTGTTGGTGAAAAATTCCTTTGTCGAAATTATCCGCTGATTAAACCCCTGATGCACCCCGTTTTCTCTGTCATAATTGTTACTTTTAAACGAGTCGACCATCTTATAAAGGCGATTGACAGCGTTTTAAACCAAACTCTTACTCAATATGAATGTTTGATTTTTAACGATTTCCCGCAGGATAATGAGAATGTAAAAAAGGTAGTCGACGGATTAAATGATAAAAGATTTAGTTTTATCGCTTCCCATAGCTCCAAAGGGGCTAACCACTGGAGAAATACTGGTGTTAAAATGGCTAAAGGCGATTATATTGCGTTTTTAGACGATGACGATCAGTGGTTCCCCGAAAAGCTAGCAGAGCATCATATAGCTCACAAATCTGATAAGGCATTTCTGGTCTATTCAGACTATATCAAGATTTGGCCTGAGGCGAATTATCCGGATGTACCAAAACAAAATGCTACTATAAGCAAAAACATCAATGGGGATATGGCAAATGGTAATTTTTCCATATCAACTACAAGCAGTGTGTCTTTGTTAAACCAAATCCATTGGGAACTATTCGACGAATCGCTTGAATCATTCCAGGATTGGGATGCTTGGTTTAACTTGACAATGGTCCATCCAGATGCGAAATTCCATCATATAAAAAGACCTTTAGTTTGTTATGCAGATCATGGGAATAACAAGGTCTCAAAAAACCATGAACGACGTTGGAAAGCTTTACGGCAGCTAAAGATTAAATATCAGAGGAAAAAAGTGGATATTTCCGGATTTCTTATAAAAGAGAAGCTGAATCTTTTATTGATGGAGTTAAAGAGTAAAAATCTGTCAAAATTGTTCATGGTACCGAAATTATCCGCCATGTTAGTCGCAAACCCGCTCTTTTTTCGATATAGCTACACGTATAGGCGCATAGGAAGGTTTATTTTCAAAGACGAAGACCGACTATGAAAGCAATGGTTGTTTCTGAATCCCGAATCAATTGGATGCTGCTGAATAGTTTCGCCACTGTTGCCTTATTTCTTTTTATTTACGTCCCTTCTTTTATTTTTTTTCCGATTAATGTTTCCTATTTAATCATCCTTTTAGCACTGGCGTATATTTCTTATCGGAATAATCTGAACCGATTTTTGACTTTATACAAGCAAAAATCTTTTCTAACTTACTTGTTGTTGTATTCCTTTTGCGTTTTCTATATTCTTCTTATTCCCACTTTTTCAGATTGGCCTTTTGACAACACCTTTTTAGTTACCTACTTGCGGCTATTGATAGACCTGCTATTGGTATTACCTTTCTTCCTATTCATATTCTGTTACGACCTGGACTATGATATGGATGATTTTTTAAATTTAATAGTGAAGATTGGTGTTATTCAAGGCGGTATTGCGGTGGTGATGTTTATTGTTCCGGGATTGCGGGAGCTGGTATTTAATTATATTATAGCATTACCATCAGAAAAGTTGGTTGATCAACCTTATCGGGGATATGGGATCTCTGGAGATTTTTATTTCTCTTCTCCATTGTTTCAGGGTCTCGTGTTTGTCGTTAATTCAATCCTATATCTAAAGCATTCCAAAAAAAGGTATTTATTTTTCTATCCCTTTATCTTGGTTTCCATGGTATTAAATGCAAGGGTTACCCTTGTTGTCGTGCCCATTTTTTTTGCAGTTATTTTTTTCGCTTCGTTTTATTACGATAATTTAAGATGGCTCCGTAAGTTTTCGGGACTATCATTATTCTTTATGATAATAGCTTCTGCGATTGTGGTGTATTTTGTGTTTAATCCTGAAAAAGCGCAAGCGATAATTTGGATAATGGAAGGGGTGATTGGCGGGATAGGTGCTCTTTCTGGTAACTTAACGGAGTCAAAGACGCTTTCCATAATCCTTTCGGGACATTTGCATTTTCCTCAGCGTCAGTTTAACCTCTGGTTCGGCGAGGGTCTAGTCGTTTTTGCTAATCTTAACGCTCCAGTGAGATCGGATCTGGGATATATCCGGTACATTTACTATGGGGGTATTGTTCTTTCAGTTTTGTTTTATTTTTCATTAATCAACTTTTCAATAAACCGTATTCTAAAGACTACTGATCCACTGATTAAGGTGCTATTGCTGACTTTATTAATTACTACTTTTGTTGTACACTTTAAGGGCGATATCTTTAATTCTTCCGCTTACCTGAAAGGTTTTTTGCTTTTACTGATGTTGACTGTATATGGGACTAAGACGACCTATTTAAATGCAAAATAAGACCGTTGCTTTATATTTTTCAAATTTAAATCATGACAGTATCCTTGAGGTTATCTTGAAGGCTTTGAAGGAGATGAACTGTAAGATTGTTTTGTTCACGGCTAAAGGAATATCCCAAAAAGTTTTTACTGATGCCGAAATCCTGTACCAAGCAACGATTTCAAATGCTCAATTTACATCCTCCAAAATCTTTAAAGTACTCAATGAGGCTGATTTTGTGATAATCGACCAATTGTATTCATTCCGAGAGTTGGTTTCTTTTAATATCTATCGGATAAAACGTCCCAACATGATGTTGGTACACAATTGTAATACGTGGTTTAATCCTAAAATGCCAAGGAAATTGGTTCACAAGGCAAAACATCTTATGACCCTGCGTATAAGTAAGAGAATGGGTTATTTTGCGGTTGCCGGAGAGAATATGTTGACCTATTGCAATGAGGAACTGGATATCGAAAAAGTTGTTTTAATACCGTTTCGATATGCCGATTTCGACAGCAATTCGCCCCTACCGGAATACCGGGTAGGAAGCCCGATAAGGGTAGTCGTTCCCGGCATGATAAGCAGCCGCCGAAACTATCATGGACTTTTGGATGCAATCGGTCAAGAGGTGCTTAAAAATAAGGTCGAACTAGTATTGTTGGGACGTCCGGATGGATTATACGGGCAAGAAATTTTGCAGAAAGCAAAACGAATGGTTAAGCAGGGGTACAAAATCGTTTATTGGGCCCAATATATTGACCATGAGGAATTCGAGCTGGAGATTAGGAAGGCCCATGTATTGTTCTCCTATTTTGATCCCAATTATTTTACAAATAATGGTCAACATGAAGTGTATGGCGTTTCTAAGGAAACTGGAATTGCATTATTGATGTATAATAATGCAAAGGTGGGGATTCTTCCATCCTCTTTTCACCAAATGAAATCGATTAGAAATCAAACAGTAACCTATAGCGATCTCGACCAATTGAAAGAAATTCTTTTGAGTGTTTATAACGGAGCATTGGATTTAAACCAGATGCAATCCAATGCAATTTCCAATGCTTTATCTATGAATATAAACAACATTGTCCAAAGGCTGCAGCTTGCCTATCGATCACAGACGACACATTTATGAGGGAAGATTTGGTATCAGTAGTTATTCCCACTTTCGGGAGGCCTCAATTCTTAGAGAGATGCGTGGAAAGCGTAAGCTCGCAGACATATGATAAAATCGAAATCATCATAGTCGACGATAACGGCAAAGGACAATTACAGCAGTTGGAGACTGCCAAGGTGGTGGATTCCATCGCATGTAGATTTCCTATAGATTATCTTGTCCAAGACGAAAATCGAGGAGGATCGGCTGCCCGTAATGCCGGAGCAAAGCATGCGAAAGGGGAGTTTATAGCTTTTTTGGATGATGATGATGAATGTGATCCGGATCGGATCTTGAGACAAGTTGGTTTACTCAGAAAGGAAAGTCAAGATAATGCTTCGAAACAGGCTTGTATATGCCTTGCAAAAAGAAGAAAACAAGGGCAAGAAGTTGACCGACAAAAGCCAAGACAAAAGAACAATTATCTTTTCGAATTACTCGCCTTAAAGGAAAGTATATACAGTTCAGTGATAATTATCTATAAGCGTGCATTTAGTGAGTTGGGCGGTTTTGATGAACGATTTAGGAGGAATCAAGACATCGAGTTCATGATACGTTTTTTTGAACGGTATAACGTGACTTTATTGAATGAACACCTGACAATTCTGAATATTGATGACCGTTCCAACATTCCTTCTTATCAAAGAATTGTCGATACAAAACAACTCTTCCTACAGAAATTCGAGCCTCTTATTTCTGGACTTTCCGTAGAACAACAGCGTGAAATATATACAAATAATGCCTTGCAAATCGCAAAGGTTGCCCTTTGGAATAAAAATCTTTTTGGATTTGTAAAGGGAATTCGAAGTGCAAAACTCTCCTTGCGTGAATGGGCCGTTTTTGCCAAAGATGTAGTAAAAAAGTCGATCATGCATTTGAAATAGAGCGTCCATTTATAATTTTTACCCTTCGAGAGCTAGATGGCTGCCTTCCAAGCTGATTTATCCAAGTCCGTTTTTGGACAGGAAATTGTTAGTAAGTTTTACAGAAAAATGATTTCTTAATTTAATCCACAGCAATGAAATTTGGTGTTTTACTAGGCATAATGCTCCTTACATCCGGGTGCGTCTTTGGACAAGCGGTGAATTTAGCCCCAAATCCGGGATTTGAGCAGGGAAACCGCTCTTGGGTTACTAGAACAGCCACCATTGATCAATCTGTAAAACATTCCGGCAAGACGAGCCTGAAATATGTTAATGGCGATCCTGAAAATTACCGTGTCATAGTGACGCATATTAACGTAAAGGGAGGGGAAAGTTTTCGGTTTTCTGCATGGGTGAAGGGTAAGGACATAAAACCTAGTGCTTTTGGTAAAAAAGGTGCCGGCATATACTTACATGCTTATGATGAGAACGGCAAATCCTTGGGAGGTTCAAATCCGCCCACCCCGTCCGGTACCTTTGATTGGACAAAAGTAGAGGGGCTTTTTGAAGTTCCTGCTGAGGCACGTAGGATTGCGATCAGCTTATATCTGGTACAAGGGAATACGGGGACAGCATGGTTTGATGACATTATTGTTGAACCATTCACATTTGAACAAACTATTGAGGTCGAATCCTCATTGGATAAGTCCTTGGTCGGAATCCAAAGCCCCGCTGCCAAAGTAAGCCCCTCGGAGCGGATTTATTTGGATAGCGAAGGTTTTACAATTAAAGATGGAGAGCGGATTTTTCCTTTCGGGATATATATTGGCAAGGCAGAAAAGCAGGGAATATGGAAAGATGAAGATTTTCATTTAAACCGAATTAAAGATGCAGGTTTCAATTCAGTACTGTCGTATCTCCACGGAGACCGCAAGGATGCCGGCCCATATTTGGACAAACTTCATAAATTGGATCTCTACTCCATTTTTAGCCTGTCCTATCTTTATGACGGACATGAATTTTACTCACCCGTAAACGGTCAAAGGGCATCACACCGCCTGGCAGAATTAGTCACGGAACTGAAAGATAAGCCAGCTCTACTAAGCTGGTATACGGGAGACGAAATTGAATTGAGCCATTTACTAGCTGCGAGGGAAAATTACGAGGTGATAAAGCACATTGACGAAGAACATCCCATTTTCCAAGTGACAAATAAGGTAAACATGGTTCCTGAGCTACTTGGGGTTACAGATGTAGTCGGAACGGACCCCTATCCTGTAGGAAACACTTCCCAACCCCATCTCCAGATGGTTAGCGAATGGGCTTCGGCCACTGTCAAAGCCGCGGAAAACAAAAAAGGCGTATGGCAGGTCGTGCAGGTCTTTAATAAAGTTGCTTTTCAGGGAAAGCTAAGTGAAGATTTTGCTGACCCTACCGAGGAACAAATTCAAAACATGTTGTACCGATCAATTATAGAAGGTGCTAAGGGAATATTATTTTACGCGTACCATCCGTTATGGTATGGTATCAATGCTGAGGGGAAAGCAGAGTTTAGCGAGGAAATATATAATCGACGATGGAAGGAAGTTTCCGCCGTTTCGAGAGAGTTTGCAGGAATAATTCCTATAATATTGGCTAATGATGTGACAGATGTTCCCAACCTGAAAGTCGATGAAAGAGTCATTCATAAGGCATGGATCTACAAAGGGGAGACCTATCTGATGGTAGTCAATACATCGGACACAGAGGCTTTAGTTGTTACACCTGGACAAACAATCAAACTTAAAGGCCACGGCTCTCAGTTAATAAAACTGTAATTACGGATATTGTACTATTGAACCACTTCGAAGCAGGATTAGAATGGGCAATGTGAATGAGCCATTTGGGGTAAAGCGTTGGAGTAAGTTATAAATTGATAAAAGAGGTGATAAAATTTTCTTGCTTGATGTCCTGCTATGCAAAGGATGATCCTAAAGCACTGGAAGAATGCTTTGAAAGTCTTTTGACACAGACAAGAAAAGCCGATGAGATTGTGGTGGTCAAAGATGGTGGTTTGCCGCAAACGTTAGAGCGGGTAATTGAAAACTACAGCCAGAAGCTTCCTATTAATGTTTTTCCCATTAAAGAAAACCGGGGATTAGGATATGCACTTCATATCGGGGTCAAGACCTGCAAATACGACATCATTGCCAGAGCCGACGCCGATGATATATGTGCTGCAAATAGGTTTGAATGTCAAATAGGACTTTTTGAAAGTCATCCCGATTTGGATGTGATCGGCACATGGATCAGTGAGTTTGAAGATGACCCAAGGGAGATTTACGCCTACAGGGAGTTACCCGAAAATCATGTTGAGATTTTGGAGTATGCTAAGAAGAGAAACCCGCTCAATCACATGACGGTTGCGTTCAAAAAGAAAAGCGTTATCGACGCTGGCAATTATGACCCGGACTTTAAATTTGCGCAGGATTACCTGCTTTGGGCAAAAATGTTGATGAAGGGTTATCGGTTCAAGAATATTCCGCACTACCTCGTCAATGCTAGGGCCGGAATCAAAATGCTGGAAAGACGGGGGGGAAGCAATTATTTTTCCTATGAAATTCAACTCCAACAGAGGTTTTATAAAATAGGGTTGATCAATAGGTTTGAATTCCTTACCAATTTGGCCTTACGTGGATTTGTAAGATTGGTGCCAAATGGATTAAGAGGGGTCATTTATAAAAAATTTCTTAGAAAATAATGATATCAATAATAGGAGGGTCTGGCTTTATTGGTTCCAGATTAGGTAAAAGGTTTCAGACCAATGGCCGTGATTTTCAGATCATAGATAAAAGAGTCGGTACAACATTTCCAGATAGGACGACTACTGCTGACGTACGCGACTTTGAAAATCTTGCTAAGGCAGTTAAAGGAGAAACTATTATTAACCTAGCTGCGGAACATAGGGATGACGTGAGCCCTAAAAGCCTGTACGACCATGTCAATGTCGACGGAGCAAGGCGTGTCTGCGAAGTAGCTGAAGAAAAAAACATCAATAAGATCATTTTCACAAGTTCTGTGGCTGTCTACGGTTTTGCACCAGTCGGTACTGATGAGTCAGGAGAGATTAACCATTTCAATGACTATGGACGGACCAAGTATGAGGCGGAAAAAGTGTACAAAGCCTGGCAGGAAAAAGAACCTAATACCAGGAGCCTGGTAATTGTGCGCCCCACCGTTGTTTTTGGAGAACAAAACCGAGGAAATGTTTACAATCTATTAAAACTCATCGCCTCAGGAAAATTTGTAATGGTAGGAAACGGACGAAACGTAAAGTCCATGGCTTATGTAGAAAATATAGCGGCATTTTTGGAATATAGCTTGGGTTTTGGTCCCGGGGTTCACCTTTACAATTATGTAGATAAGCCTGATTTTGATATGAACAGCTTGGTGAAAAAGGTGAACAAGGCCTTGGGCAAGAAGGAAAAGGTAGGTTTAAGAATCCCCTACCCAATAGGCTATGGATTGGGTAAAGTGCTGGATCTGGGAGCTGCCATCAGTGGCAAGACCTTTCCTATCAGCTCAATACGTGTTAAGAAATTTTGCTCTAATACATCTTTTGGAAGTAGGGTTTCGCAATCTGGTTTTATACCTCCGGTTGATTTAAATACGGCACTGAGCAACACCATACAACATGAATTTGTGAATTCGGTCGAAGGAGAGTTGTTTTACAGTGAATGACCAGTTGGCACATTTTTCTAATCCTCCTCTTTAAACCCTTTTCCAACTAAAAGCGAGACCAAGGCAATGAGTTCAAACTACGGTAAGAGTGAAAGGGTAATTGCAAAAGTTTTAAATGCCTTTCCCGGAATTAAAATACGGGTTAAAAAGCAATATCAGAGACTAAATGCGGTGCTCTATCGGAAAAAATATGATTTTAAATCCGATAGTGCCGTGAAGGAACTCCCCATACAAGGAGAGACATTTTACGGGTATTATGATCATTCGCCTGAATCGGAAGATAGACGTCTGATTCTTTTTCACTTATCGGCGAATCATTCAACCTCCCTTCTTCCGGATCCTGCAAAGCCTATATATGTAGGTGTTTATGACAAGGAAGCAGAAAAGGTCATTTATCAAAAGCCCACAAACGCCTATAATTGGCAGCAGGGAGCCAGACTCCAATGGCTAGGCCCCCGCCAGTTTATCTACAACAACTACCATGAAGACAGAGGGTATTATTCAGTCTTGGTGGAGATAGGAGCTGAGGGATTTAAAGAAAAAGTGATTCCTTTACCTGTTTATGATGGCTTCCAAACAGATTTCGCGCTCACCTTGAATTTTAACCGCCTCAACCGGATGAGGCCCGACTATGGATACAGAAACGAACCGCATGTGATTCTGCCATCGTACGATCAAGATGGGATTTTCTATATTGATTTAAACACTGGAGAACATCGACTCCTAGTGAGTATGGATCGTCTTCTCAAGCTTAAATCCAACGAATTGATGCTGCAGGCGGATCATAAAGTAAACCATATAATGATAGCACCTGACGGTCGTTCTTTCATTTTCTTACACAGATACTTTTATAAGGGGAGGAGATTTGACCGACTGGTCGTATCCAGCATTGGCGGAAATAAATTGACGGTCTTAGCGGATGACGAGATGGTCAGTCATTGTTACTGGATAAATGAAAGGGAGGTTGTCGCTTATCTACGGGATTTTTCCTTGGGCGACAAGTACTATAGAATCAACATTGAGGATGGAACAAAAACCATAATCGGGGAAGGACTGATTGATCGGTACGGGGATGGGCATCCAATGGTTATGGGTCAGCAGTTGGTTTTTGATACTTATCCTAACAAGTCGAGAATGAAGGATTTATTTCACTTCGATTTAGGGACTAAACAATTAAAGAAATTGGGAGAGTTTTATGAAAGCATGAGATATTATGGAGAGACCCGATGTGACCTGCACCCAAGACTTAATCATGCGCGAGACAAAGTGTTTTTTGATTCGGTGCATACAGGAAGCCGAAGCTTGAATTGGATCGATCTATAGCTCCCCTTGAGTTTTACCGATTATTTATGCAAAAAATTTTCACTGACGATCTTACAGTCGAACGTTGCTAAATCTTCTTTTTTATATTTCTCAAACTGGGGATTAAGTTTAAATCCATTTTCAAGAAGATCTAATGACCTGCTATCAACAAGGGTGTCCATCTTGACAATGGGGTATTGATAACGTTCAAATAATTCCAAGTAGTCCGTCGATCGCAATCTGTTATGGTACATGAACTTGTTGCCTGCCAGAATGTTCCATTTAAAATTACTGTATTTGAGGAAATTGATTTTAGAGATACTGGAATCAATTGTAGCAAAATGATCGTGCAGACCTATGAAGTGGATAAAGAGTCCATTCTCCACTAACACTCTTTTTCCTTCCTGAAAAATTCCTTTTAATATATCGTAGGATATATGCTCTAAAACTTGGTTAGAGAAATAAATACCAACACTAGAAGTTTCAACAAAGTCTAATTTTCGAGCATCTTGATAGGGATAATACTGGATGCTCAACGATTTCAATATCTCCGCAAATTCTTGATCTTTTAGTGCTGAAAGAAGGGATATTTTGGTGTCAAACTCCTCTTTACCAAGGTCATTTTTATACAGTTCAAAAATTTCATTGGAATTTGCCAGGATATTATTGATGTCTTTTCTAGTTAGCTCCTCGCTTAAATAAGGATTTAAATCAATGGTTATCATTTTGTCAAATCCTAGAATCCATAGACCGATCAGCGTAGTAATGGTACGGCCTGTTCCGAGTTCAAGGATGGATTTATCTTTTCTTTCATGATTATCGCAATATCTCTTTACCAATAGAGAAGTAGTTAAGTAGGATATAGCTTCTTTTTTGTTTACTCTTCCAAACTTGAGTTGAACCCAAAAGTACACTTTATAGGACAGTTTGTTAGGGAGCAAGTTAATGATGTTCTGAGCAAGTGAATGGATAATCCATTTTTTAACTAACATAATATCTTTTTTCTGTTATTGCCATTGCTCAAGATGATGTGCAATATCTTGGATTAAAACATTCGTCATGCGTTGAGGGCTTTCTGTTGTAAATATAGAAGATTGTAGGAGAGTTTTATTGGAGATTGGAAAAAGATTACTGTTGTCCTATATTTGTGCTTCTTGCAAATACTGTTCCTTGTCAATTTGTGCACGTCTGGACAAGATCGACAGCCGCGTTGGCTATGATGACGAGTTTTCGGCGTGTAGAAGGTTAATTGTTAATGTTTAATAAATTTCTTAACCCTGCCAGTGAACGTGTTTGTCGGCAATAATTGAATAATATGCGTCCAAAAAAGATCGTTTTTTACTGGGTGAGCCTTATTTTTTTTGCCGCCTACCAAGCCTTTGCCCAAACCGTCCCCGCCGGATCCCCCGTCCTCGAAGAAGCCTTGCGCAGAAAACAACTTCTCGGCGAACTGGACTCCAGCATCTCGTTCAACCTTCGTCCCTTAAGGGCAGCTTTTATCACGGATCAGCCCATTTATGAGGATTTTTCTTTTTTTATAGAAGGAAATGATCTTGGCCCTCTCCATAGAAAAGCGTCAAAATTGAATTATACCGTTCTTCCTATCCAGAATACCATTCAATTTAACTCCGGTAGGCCTTACGGATGGGGCAATGGGATGATGATACCCAACGTGGGCGGGCAAAACCATACCACAGGAGGCCTGAGCTTGAAATACCGTTTTCTGAATATCCAGCTCCAACCAGAGGTACTTTGGGCCCAAAACCGGGC